>NZ_QEZG01000038.1:0-49032 GCF_003993495.1 Xanthomonas sp. BRIP62418 | reverse complement strand
CCGGTACGCCACGGCTTTCATGAGTCTGGAGGCCAGGGCCATGGCGCTGGGGATCGGTGGCGGGAGGGGGCGGGCGCCGGCCTGTTCGGCCTGGTCGGCGTGGCGTGCCTCGTCGATCTTCATCACGCGCAGGATCGCGCGGCTGCGCTGGTCGACCTCCGGCAGGGTTTCCAGGTGTTCGTCCAGATGGGCTTCGACCTGGCGCTCGGTCTCGACCACGAAGCCCAGGCTCCAGTCGTCGCCGCGCAAGCCGGCCAGGGCGCCGAGCGCGTAGCTGCCGGCGTACCAGAGCGGGTTGAACAGGCTGGGGCGGCTGTCCAGCTCGTGCAGGCGGTCGGCACACCAGGCCAGATGGTCGGTTTCTTCCTGCGCCGCCTCCAGCAGATGCTGCTGGGTGTGGGCGTCGCGGGCGACCGCGGCCTGGCCGAAATACAGGCCTTGCGCGCAGACCTCGCCGACGTGGTTGATCCGCATCAAGCCGGCGGCGTGGCGACGCTGGTCCGGTTCCAGTGCGACGTCGGGGGTGTCGGCGGCCGGGTTGGGCCGCTCGGCGGGCGGATTGCCGAATACCGTGTCCAGCGCGCGCTGGGCTTCGACCAGCAGCCGGTCGAGCGGGCCATGCAGTCGGAAAGAGGAGGTCTGGGTCATGCGCCGATTCTGGCCCCCGACCGAGCCGCTGCCAACCGCCAGCACTCCGGCCGGCCGGCGACTTGCGTGGCCTTGTATTGTCCCGTACAATCCCGCCTCTTCTGTTTCGCCTTCACAACGCGTGGCAAAGTTCCAGCGGTCATTGCCGCTGCAATCCGCCCGACCACTCAAGAGTTTTCTCATGACTACGTTCACCGCCAAGTCCGAGACCGTCCAGCGCGACTGGTATCTCGTCGACGCCGCCGGCAAGACGCTCGGCCGTCTGTCCACCGAACTGGCCCGCCGCCTGCGCGGCAAGCACAAGCCGGTTTATACCCCGCACGTCGATACCGGCGATTACCTCGTGGTGATCAATGCCGAGAAGATCGTGGTCACGGGCAACAAGCTGAAAGACAAGAAGTATCACCGCTTCACCGGCTACATCGGTAACCTGAAGACCGAGAGCCTGGAGCAGGCGCTGGAGCGCCACCCGGAGCGCGTGATCGAAATCGCCGTCAAGGGCATGCTGCCGAAGGGCCCCCTGGGCCGCACCATGTACCGCAAGCTCAAGGTCTATTCGGGTGCCGAGCATCCGCACGCCGCCCAGCAGCCGCAAGTTCTGGATATCTAATCATGGCTATCACGCAAAACTACGGCACTGGCCGCCGCAAGTCCTCCACCGCTCGCGTGTTCCTGCGCAAGGGTACTGGCAACATCACCGTCAACGACCGTCCGCTGGACGAGTTCTTTGGTCGTGAGACTGCACGCATGATCGTGCGTCAGCCGCTGGAACTCACCAAGAACACCGAAAGCTTCGACATCCTGGTCACCGCCTCCGGCGGCGGCACCACCGGTCAGGCCGGTGCGATCCGTCTGGGCATCGCCCGTGCACTGGTCGAGTACGACGAAACCCTGAAGTCCGAGCTGCGCAAGGCTGGCTTCATGACCCGTGACGCCCGCGAAGTCGAGCGTAAGAAGGTCGGTCTGCACAAGGCCCGTCGCGCGACCCAGTTCTCCAAGCGCTGATCCATCGCGTTTGCTGCGTCCCGGTTCGCCGGGGCGCCCGCTTCAAAAGCCCGGCCATGCCGGGCTTTTGTCGTTTCGGGGGTGCGTATCGTGACTCTGCGCTCGGCGGCCTGGGCGTGCTGGGTCGCGCAGGGCAGGTCTTTCCGGGGCCGGGTCTGGCAGCTTCGCAGGGGCGGCATGGCCCTCTTCTCGTGCCAACAACCTGGCGGCGGCCGCTGCGTCTGTGCACGGTCGCCCGGGGTGATGCCATGCGGGGTGGCCAGGTTCCGGCAGTGGTGCCTGTCTGCTTGGCCGACGCAGCACGCCCATTCCGGCAGGGTGGGGCACCTGCGGCCGATCCTGTGCGCCCTTGGTGCGGCAGTGGTTGGTGCGGGCTATTCCCGGTGGCTGCCGGGGCGGATCATCGGGCAACAAAAAAGGCCCGATCGTCAGATCGGACCTTCTGTGTTTGGCTGCCCCGGATGGATTCGAACCACCGATGCCTGAGTCAGAGTCAGGTGCCTTACCGCTTGGCGACGGGGCAATAAAACGTGTTGGGCCAAGATTATTGCATGCCTGTGAGCGCATGAACACCTTGGTGGCTATGGGTGGACTCGAACCACCGACCCCAGCATTATGAGTGCTGTGCTCTAACCGGCTGAGCTACATAGCCTAGGGAGCCGGCAATTCTTACCAAGCGCTCGCGTGTTGTCAAGCATTTCGTTTTCAGCTTGTGAGCCGGCCGTCGCCGTGGCAGAGTCGGTGACAGTAGATTTTCAGGAGTCCGCATCGTGATCGATCCGGACGGTTTCCGGCCAAACGTCGGCATCGTGCTGATGCGAGAGGATGGTCAGGTGTTCTGGGCACGACGTGTGCGCAGGGACGGCTGGCAGTTCCCGCAAGGTGGCATGAATACCGACGAGACACCCGTGGAAGCCATGTACCGCGAGTTGCGCGAAGAAACCGGGTTGTTGCCCGAGCATGTCGAATTGCTCGGTGCCACCCCTGGGTGGCTGCGCTATCGCCTGCCGAGCCGGGCAGTACGGCGCAATGAGCGCCAGGTCTGCATCGGCCAGAAGCAGGTGTGGTTCCTGCTGCAGTTCACTGGCCACGAATCCCATCTCAAGCTCGACCACACCGACACGCCCGAGTTCGATCACTGGCGCTGGGTAGATTTCTGGTACCCGGTCGAGCATGTGGTGATGTTCAAGCGCGGGGTCTATGCGCGCGCGCTGCGTCATCTGGCTCCACTGGCGCAGACCATCGCCGGCTCGGCGGCGGTCGGGGTGATGCCCGAGCGTGCGCTGGAGGCCTGGTTGCCGGGCAGCAGCGCGGCCGGGCACGACAGCCCGCGCAAGCGTCCACGCAAGCGGGGCGGGCCTCGTGCGGTCCGGATTAATAATGATTAACGTTTGGAATTGACACCTATTCTCGTTTGCGGTGGAATCAGTGCCGGTCCTCTCCGGATCGCCAGCACCCGACCGATACCGTGTACGTCTGCATCTGTAATGGGGTCACCGACCACCAGATCCGCGAAGCGGCCGAGAATGGCTGCGCCAGCCTGGCCGAGCTGACCATGCGCACCGGCTGTGGTTCAAACTGTGGGTCGTGCCTGGAGATGGCGGGCGATGTATTGAGCCAGGCCCATGCGAGCCGCGCGCTGCCCTTGCCCATGCTGGGGCTTGCCAGCGCTGCCTGAGCATTCCTCCGGCGCGTCCGTGCGTCGTCGATGACAGGTTGACGGGGCTGGTGAGCGCATTGACGCCTTCCTAGTGCCACCCGCGCCCCTGGCGTCGACAGGTCGCCTTGCTGGCCTCCGGCCATGCGCTCGCTCCGGAACCGTTGCGGTCACCGCTGGTTCCCTCCACAGTCCGCAGTGACTGCTCGACGCAGATCGACGGGAGCTCCGCTCCCACATAGACCGTACGACGATCCAGCCGGGAGCGGGCAAGCGTCCCGCAACTGATCACGATTCGCGTTCCTTCATGCGCCGCGGCAACGCGCTACAGTGCGGCCGGCTCACTGTCTCGGAGACATCGCATGAAGGGCGATACCAAGGTCATCGAGTACCTCAACAAGGTGCTCTACAACGAACTCACTGCGATCAACCAGTACTTCCTGCACGCCAAGATGCTGAAGAACTGGGGCCTGAAGGAACTGGCCGAGCATGAGTACAAGGAATCCATCGACGAGATGAAGCATGCGGACAAGCTGTCCGACCGCATCCTGTTTCTCGAAGGGCTTCCCAATTTCCAGGCGCTGGGCAAGCTGCGCATCGGCGAGAACCCCACCGAGATGTTCCGCTGCGATCTGGCGCTGGAGCGCGAGGCGGTTGCCGTGCTGCGCGAGGCCGTGGCCTATGCGGAGACCGTCAACGACTACGTGAGCCGCCAACTGCTGGTGGACATCCTGGAGTCGGAAGAAGAGCACATCGACTGGCTGGAAACGCAACTGGATCTGGTGGCGCGCATCGGCGAGCCGAACTACCTGCTGACCAAGCTGGACGACTGAGGGCCGCTGACCGGGCTGCAGCGCTGCCGGCAGGCGGCGCGTCGATGGGTGGCTTCGGCTCACTGCATCCTGGCTCTTTCTGCCGCCGGGCCTTCGGCCTCTTCCATCGCGAGAACAATGCCGGCACGCATGAGGTCATGAGCGGTCGGCGTGGCTGTCGCTGCCCGGAAGCTGCATGTACCACGCGCACGCTCTTGCTGCGAGCGCGTCCTTGGCACCCGACTGACGACCGCTGCCACGGTTTGTTGGCCGCCCTCAGTTGGCGGCGCGGGCCTTGGTCTGCAGGCGGGCGACCTGGCCGAGCAATGCCAGGCGGGCGCGTGCGTATTCGGCGATGACCAGGGCTACCATCACCGAGGGGCGCTCAATGGTGCCGGTACGCGCGGCCAGTTCGATCCGGCGCGCGGCATTGGCCAGCGCCTGGGCGCCGACGTTGGCGCTGGAGGATTTGAGCGTATGCGCCAGATCGCGCAGCTGCATGCTGTCGCGATTGGTGGCCGCGGTTTCCAGGCGTTCGATCATGCCCGGCGCATCTTCCAGGAACAGCTGCATGATGGTGATGGTGTCCGCGCCCGCCACCTCGTACAGCTCATCGATCACGCTGTTGTCCAGGATCGGCAAGGCGCGCGCCTGCGCGGCGCTGCTGGCGCTTTCGGGGGCGGCTGCGGCCTGGCTGCCATGGGGCGTGCCGGCTGGCAGCGGTTGACGCGGCAGCCAGCGTTGCAGGCAGGCGTCGAGCTGCTCGCGGGCGACCGGTTTGGACAGGTAGTCGTCCATGCCGGCGGCCAGGCAGCGCTCGCGATCGCCGGCCATGGCGTTGGCGGTCATCGCCACGATCGGGACCGGGCGGCCGCCGCTCTCGGTCTCCATCGCGCGCCAGCGGCGGGTGGCGGCATAGCCGTCCAGCACCGGCATCTGGCAATCCATGAAGACCATGTCGTAGCGGGTGGACTCCATGCTGCTCAGCGCGGCGTCGCCATCGGTGGCGGTGTCGGCGTCGAAGCCGAGCACGGCCAGCAGCTTCTGCGCGACCAGCAGGTTCACCGGGTTGTCTTCCACCAGCAGGATGCGCACTTCGCGCGTATTGGCCAGCGCCGGTGCCATCGGCTCGGGAATCATCGCCGCGGCCAGCGTGGTGGCGGGGGCCGGCGTTGGATCGGGCGGCAGCACCAGCGAGCGCAGGGTCTCGTCCGGGCTCTGGCGCGGCACCAGGGTGGCATGGTCCTGCAGCTCGGCAGGCACCGGCTCGTCGCCATACAACCAGATCAGGCGCGCGCCACCGAGGTCGTCCGGGCGCGCAAGTGCGCGATGCACGGCGCGCGCGCTGTAGCGCAGCGTGTCGTGGTCGGCAATGACGCAGCGGAAGCCTTCGCCGTCGCTGTGGCGACGCACCCGTTCCAGCGCTTCCTGGGTGGTCTCCATCAGCACATGCGACACCCCCCAGCCGTCGAGCAGGCGCTTGAGACGTTGCGACAGGCGTGTGTCGGAGCTGATCACCATCACCCGGGCGGCATCGGCGCCGCTGTTCTGCTGCAGGTCGCCGATGACCTTGAGCAGCGGAATCTCGAACCAGAACGTGGCGCCGCGCCCGGGCTCGGACTCCACGCCGATGCGGCCGCCCATCAGGTCGATGATGCGCTTGCAGATCGCCAGTCCCAGGCCGGTGCCGCCATACAGGCGCGTGGTGGAGGCGTCGGCCTGGGCGAAGGAGCGGAACAGGCGCGCCTGCTGATCCGGGGCGATGCCGATGCCGGTATCGCGCACCTGGAAGCGCAGCAGGTGCTGGGCGCGGGTTTCGCCCAGGCGGCGCAACTGGATGTCGACGCTGCCGCGCTCGGTGAACTTGATCGCATTGCCGATCAGGTTGCCCAGCACCTGGCGCAGGCGGATCGGGTCGCCGCGCACCAGCAGGCGCACCGATGGCTCGATATCCAGCCCCAGGCGCAGCTGCTTGCCTTCGGCGGTACGCTGCAACAGCTGTACGACGCCGTCGAGCAACTCGCGCAGGTTGAAGGTGGTGATCTCCAGTTCGAGCTTGTTGGCTTCGAGTTTGGAGTAGTCGAGGATGTCGTCGACGATGCGCAGCAACTGCAGCGAGCTGCCGGTGGCGGTCTGCAGCATGTCGCGCTGGTCCAGGCTGAGCTGGCCGCTGGAAATGAGCTCCAGCATCGGGATGATGCCGTTGAGCGGGGTGCGGATCTCGTGGCTCATGGTGGCCAGGAATTCGCCCTTGGCCAGCGTGGCGGCCTCGGCGGCCTGCTTGGCGCGCAGCAGTTCCTGTTCAAGTTCGCCGTGGCGCTGCAGCTCCTGCTGCAGGCGCTCACGGGCGACGTCGGCCTCTTCCAGGCGTTGCGTCAGGGCGTGCTGGGCGCGCGCGCTGCGGTAGCCGGCAGCTGCGGCACACAGGCCGAACACCACTGCCAGTGCTGCAGCGGCGGCCGTCACCGTGCGCCACGGCCCGTCGATGGCCGACCACTGCAGGCCCGCACCCAGCGCTGCGACCAGCGCAGCCAACACGGCCAGGCCGCTCCAGGCGCGGAGGCCTCCTGCCCGCGCTGTCACTCAGAGCACCGCGTTCGTGAAGTCGAAGTCCAGTTCCTTGCCGACCGTCTGCACCAGGTTGCCCTGGATGAAGTCCACGCCACTCATCCACATCGCCGCGGCCGACTGCGGGTCCTCGATGCGTTGGCCGATGATCAGCAAGCCACGCTGATGGGCGATATCGATCACGCCGCGCAGTTCGTCGCGGACTGCCGCATTGCCATGGGCATCGGCGAAGCGGTTGGCCATGCGCACGAAGCTCAGCGGCAGCTGGCTCAGCAGCGCGTTGGCTTCGTCGCCGGGCTCGAACTGGCTCAGGCAGAACTGCACGCCCGCCTGCATCAATCTGGCGCAGAACTGCTGCACGGTGACTGCGTGGATCAAGGCATCGTCCAGGCGCAGGTCGACGATCAGCGATTGCCCGACCACGCCGCGCTCGACCAGCGCCTTGAGCAACCAGTCGGCGAAGGCATCGCGCGCCAGCGTGCGCGGCGACTGCGACACGAACAACCGCAGCGGCGGGTGGGCGTGCTGGTACAGATGCAGCAGGCCGAGCGCGTGGTCCATGACCTGCTGGTCGAGATCGGCGATGCGTCCGGCCGCTTCGGCGGCGGGAATCACCTGGCCGGCCGACAGCAGCGTGCCGTCGGCCTGGCGCAGCCGCAGCAGCACCTGGTATTGCGCCGTGTCGCCACCGGCCACCGCCACGATCGGTTGATACGCCAGTTCGAGCTGGCCTTCGACCAGGCGCAGCTGCTCCTGCTGTTCGGCCTGGCTGGGGGCCAGGTAGGCCTGCACGCCGTCGCTGCGCAGGCGTGCCTGCAGCGCGGTGCGCTCGACCGCTTCCAGTGCGCTGCCGGTATCGTCGAAGCCCAGGCCCAGCGGTGCCACGCCGATGGCGCAGCGCACGTGCACCGATTCTTCCTCGCGCACCGGGAAGGCATGGGCCGACAGCCGCTGGCGGATTTCCAGCGCCTGCTGTTCCAGGCTGGATTCGGGCATGTCCACGCCCAGCAGCAGGAAGCTGTTGTCGTTCAGGCGCGCCAGCGGATACGGCTGCGCGGCACTGGCCAGGCGATGCCCGGCCTGGGTCATCAGGCGCTCATAGGCGGCATAGCCATAGCGCTCGCGCAAGCCGAGCGCGCTGGCGATTTCAATGAAGAACAACCCGCCGGTCTGCCTGCGCGCCAGCGCATCGGCAAGCAGTTCCATCACATGGGCACGTGTCGGCAGGCCGGTCTCCGGATTGCTGCGCACGCTGACCTGTTCACCGGCCTGCTGCAGCGCCTGCTGGCGTGCGCGGCGGATGCGGTTGGACACCGCGGCGATCAGGTGACGCGGGCGGATCGGCTTGGTCAGGAAGTCGTCGGCGCCGCTGTCGAGCACTTCGAACTGACGCTCCGGATCCGGGTCGCCAGTGAGGAAGACGATCGGCAGCAGCTGCTGGCCGGGCTGCTGGCGGATCAGGGTGGTCAGGCGGATGCCGTCCAGCTCGGGCATGTGCAGATCCATCAAAATCAGATCCGGGTGGTAGTCCTGGATCGCCTGCGGCACGCTGGCGGCGGTCATTTCCACCTGCGCATGCATGCCGGCACCGTGCAGCACGCTCTGCGCGAACAGCGCCTGCGAGCGGTCGTCCTCGACGATCAGCACGCGGTACGGCGCATCGGCGGCCATGGTGTCGTCGCCCTCGCGCGATGCCGAGACAGTCGCCAGCGTCGGCGCTGCGGCCGTCGCATGCGCACTGCCGCCTGGCGCGACGGCCTGGGCTGGTGCCATCGGCAGGATCGATGCGGGTGCGGCAGCGGGCACAGGGGCCGGAATGATGGCGGCACTCACCGGCTCTGCCGGGTTGGATGCCGCGGCGGCCTCGTCGGCCCAGCGGCGCCAGTAGTCGGCCGGCGGCGTCTCGGCGCGCAGTGGACGATTACGCGTGGCGGTGTCGTCACGGGTGAAAGGAACCGGATCTCGGGCGGCCATCAATACTCCCTGCAGTCGCGATGATTATGCGATGAACTTCACGATAGCGGGGAGCGACGTGCAGCCGGCGTGGTGGCAGGGCGCATCGGCGCAACCAGCCGCCGCATGCCCCGCCACAGCAATCGCCACACCCACCAGACCACCAGCGTAGCGAGCACGCTGGAGCCCACCGCAACACTGAGTGCCAGCCATGGGTGCGCCAGTGCCAGCGCCAGGGCGGTGGTGGCGATGGTGTCCTCGGCCAGCGAGGCGACCCAGTTGCTGGCCGGTTCGGGCGAGGTGTTGAGCAAGGCGCGGGTGCCGGCCTTGAGGGTGTGGCTGGTCAGCGCCACGCCGGCGCCTGCGGCCAGCACGCCGGTGCTCAGGTCACCGTCCGGCGACAGCGTGGCCGCGGCCAGGAAGGCGCCGGCCGGCACCCGTGCCAGCGTCTGCAGCAGGTCCCAGCCCGAATCCACGCCGGGGATCTTGTCGGCGAAGAACTCGGCCACCGCCAGTGCGCCGGAGGTGCCCAGCACCCACCACGACTGCGCCGGATGCAGGGCCGGCGGCAGCTCGATCCAGCCGAGCAGGCCGGCCAGGCCGACACCGAAGACGGTGAGATAGACGCGGATGCCGGCCAGCCAGGCCAGCAGGATGCCGATCACGAACAGATGGGCTTCGCTCATGGCGTTGCTTCCTGCGAACAATGCGGAACTATCGGATAACCGCCGGTCCAGCGCCAGCACGATGGTTGCCGACGCTCTGGCACACTACGCCGCCCATGACTGCGCCGGCCCGTCCGGACCCGATGCCCATGCGACCAGCCGCACGCGTTCAGATCGTCCAACGTGACTCCGGCGGCGGCCGTTCCGGCGGCCGCTGGCGGTGGCTGGTGATCGCGCTGGTGTGGCTGGCATCGCTGGGCGGGGCATGGTGGATGGCCAGCCGTACCGCTGCGCCGCGCCTGGTCGAGGCCGAGGCGGCGTTGCAGCAGGCGCAACGCAGTCAGGCCCAGCAGCATCGGCAGATTGCGCAGTTGCAGCAGCGCCAGGTCAATCTGGAGATGTCCGACAAGATCAGCCGCGCCGCCAACACCGAAGTGCAGGCCTCGCTGGCCGAGCGTGACGAGCAGATCGCCGCACTGCGTGCGGATGTGGCGTTCTACGAGCGCCTGGTGGGCTCCACCGCGCAACGCAAGGGGCTCAACGCACACTCGGTGCAATTCAGCGCAGAGGCCGGTGGCACCTGGAACTACAGCGTGGTGCTGACCCAGAACCTCAACCGCGGCGCGATCAGCCAGGGCCAGCTGCGCTTTACGGTGGAAGGCGTGCGCGCCGGCAAGCTGGTCACGGTGAACTGGAACGAGCTGCACCAGAAGCCGGACGCGGCCGGGCAGGCCTACTCGTTCCGCTATTTCCAGCAATTGGACGGCAGCGTGATCCTGCCGAAGGATTTCACTCCGCAACGTGTCAAAATCACCCTGAGCGGCGACGGGGCGCCGGTCAATCAGACATTCGACTGGAAAGTCGCCGGGAGTGGCGCGGGGGAGTAGCTCATGTTCGGAAACAAATCCAACCGTGGTGCGCAGACCGTGGTCGATACCTTGATCGGGCCGCAGGTGGTCATCCGCGGCGACCTGGTGTTCAGCGGCGGGCTGTATGTGGAAGGCCGCATCCTGGGCAAGGTGATCGCCGAAGACGGCGCCGGCGCCATCTTGACGGTGGCCGAGCAGGGCAGCATCGAGGGCGAGGTGCGCGCGCCGGTGGTGATCATCAACGGCCAGCTGACCGGCGATGTGCATGCGGCCGAGCGGGTCGAACTGGCCGCCAACGCGCGGGTGCAGGGCAATGTGCATTACCAGGTGGTGGAGATGAGCGCCGGTGCGCAGCTCACCGGGCGCCTGATCCATGCCGCCACCGCCGGCGCGACCGCCGCGTTGCCGGCGCCGGACGCCGGCCGCGCCGAGCCCGCCAAGGCCTTGCAGGCCGAGACAGCCGAGGCCTGAGTGCGTGGCCTGCGGCTGAAGCGGGGTGTCGGGTTTGGCAGGCAGCGCTTGAAGTGGGGCCGCCTGGCCCCCATGCTGACGCCATGAGCACGCTCGTTTCGCTTCCCACCGCCGCCCCGGCCCCGGACTACCAGTCCATCGACCGGCCGCTGAACTTTTCCGTGGCCGCCGCCAGCAAGGTGCGCGAGCTGATCCAGGAAGAAGGCAACGCCGAGCTGGCGTTGCGCGTCTATATCCAGGGGGGCGGCTGTTCCGGCTTCCAGTACGGCTTCGAGTTCGACGAGAACCGCGCCGAGGACGATCTGGCCGTGGCCACCGACGGGGTGACGCTGCTGGTCGACCCGCTGAGCCTGCAATACCTGATGGGCGCGGAAGTGGACTACACCGAAAGCCTGACCGGGGCGCAGTTCGTGATCCGCAATCCGAACGCCAAGACCACCTGCGGGTGCGGCAGCAGCTTCAGCGTCTGAATCGGCGCGGTTGCCGGTGTTTGAGGCGCGGGCGATCTGCTGCGTGCAACGTTTCCATGTTCAGCGCGGCGTGGTGAGTGCGGTAGCGGCATAAGTGCGGCGACAGGGCTGCGTGCGGCATGTCGCTTGTGTGCATTGCGGGTCTTTTGGACGCGATGCATGTCGCGCGACACCAGCACCGATACCGATACCGTTCGCCGGGCGCAGTCAAAACGCCGAGCGATGTGCGCCACGCACTGCGCAGACGATCGCCACCGGGACGAATGCCACGGGGTGGTATGGCGCCAAGCGCTATCGATGTGCATGTCTAACGCGCTGTAAACATTTGCGTGCTGCGGGTTTCGCCGTGCGCGCGCAAGCTTCGTGCGCGTGAGCTGCAGCGCGTGCGGCGATGGACATACTGCACGCACGCTCAGCGCCGGTGCCCGGACATGCTCGCTTCATTCATGCATCGCGTCTTGTCTTGCCTGACACACGCGGGCCTCGCCACTGCGCTGAGCGAGCGTGCCGCGCGCGATGCCACTTCCACACCATGGCGCAGTAAGCGCATCGCCACGCGTGCGTGCGTGGATCGGGCAGCTGATCCCGTTCCTGCGTCGCGCCGGCTCCCCCGCCCCTTGCATCCATCCATGAGAGAACGTCTCACCATGTTGCAGATCAGAACCCGATCGGCGTTTGGCCTGCTGGCCATGCTTGGCATCGCCAGCGCAGTGCTTGCACCCGGTGCGCAGGCGTCACCCGCGCGCGGCAGCTTGCTCAGCAGCAATTTCCTGACCAGCTACACCCGCGATGCGATTGCCGCATTGCTCACCGCCGAGCCGGCGACCGAACAGCCCAGATGCAACGTGCGCGTGGCCGAGTTCACCTATGCCACCGTCGGCGTCGATGGCGAACCGGCCACGGCGTCGGGCGTGGTGCTGATTCCAGGTGGCGAGCGTTGCACCGGTCCGTATCCGTTGCTGGGCTGGGGGCGGTCGACCGCGACGCTTCGCAACGAGGAACAGGCCAAGGACATCCGTGATGCCAAGGGGAACGACCCGCTGGTCACCCGTCTGGCCAGCCAGGGCTATGTGGTGGTCAGCAGCGATTACCTGGGGCTGGGCAAATCCAGCTACGGTTTCCATCCCTACCTGCATAGCGCGTCCGAGGCCAGTGCGACGATCGATGCGCTACGCGCGGCACGCAGCGTGCTGCAGCGGCTGAAGACGCCGTTGTCCGGCAAGGTGATGCTGTCGGGGTATTCGCAAGGCGGCCATGCCGCACTGGCAACCCAGCGGGAAATCGAGGCGCATCTGTCCAGCGAGTTCCATCTGGTGGCCAGCGCGCCGATCTCCGGGCCCTACGCGCTGGAGCAGACCTTCGTGGACAGCTGGAGCGGGAGCAACGCCGTCGGTGAAAGCAGCTTCGGCATCATTCTGGGCAGCTACGCGATCGTCGCGATGCAGCACACGTATCGCAATCTCTATCTGGCGGCCGGGCAGGTGTTTCAGGACCCATGGGCGGCCAGGGTCGAGGGGCTGTTCCCCGGCAAGCTGGGCCTGACCGATCTGGTGCTGGGCGATACGCTGCCCGGGATCGATCAGCTCAAGGCGTATTTCCAGCCCGGCTTCTACCGTGACTTCGCCAGCAACCCGGACAATCCGTTCCGCAAGGATCTGGCACGCAACGACGTGCTGGACTGGGCGCCGCAAACGCCGACGCTGCTGTGCGGTTCGTCCAACGACGCGACCATCCCGCTAAAGAATGCGGTGACCGCCATTGCCGGTTTCAAACGCCGCGGCAGCACCCAGGCAGCGCTGGTGGACATCGGCAGTGGCGACCCCAACGACAACTCGGCTTTCGTGCATCTGACCACCAATGAGCCGTGCATCGTCGCCGTACGGCATCAGCTGCTGGACAAGCAGCGCTGAGGCCTGGATGGTGAGGCGCTGCCAGCGCCGATGATCGGTCGCGTCCCGGGTCCGCCTGGACGCGTCACGATCGGATCGAGGCCTTGTCGCTGTTGCAGGCGACAAGGCTGAGCATGCCCGGATTCGACCTGATTGCCGCAACGCCGTGCCGATCGCGCGTGCCCTGCCGTGCGGCGCAGCGCGCAATGTGACGCAGTCAGCACCGCCGGCGAGCGCGGGCCCCTGGCACGTCTGAACGCGCGCCGCCAGCCGGGCCTGCATCCGTGGCGCGCCGGTTGCAGGCGATGCCGATTATCGGCAGGCTTGCGCCGATGTCAGAGCCTTCCTTTTCCGCCTCCGGTTTTGCCTTCACCCACGCGCCACTGGATCGCGGCGATCTGCTGCGTGACGATGCCGCTGCGCTGGCGCGTCTGTGGCCGCAAGGCCGCGTGCTGCTGCTCGATGCCAAGGGCACCGCGCTGGCCGATGCCGATGGCCAGCCGCTGCTGATGGACGGCGCCGCGCTTGGCGAAGCGCCGGACGGAGCGATCTTTCTGGGGCTGCGCGATGAGGTCGGCTGGTTCTGCCTGCCGTCCGATGTGCCGGGTGTGGAAGCGCCGCAGCGCATCGACCTGCGCCAGGCCGCCGCCGACTGGCCGGCAGACGTCTCCACCGCGTTCGCCTACGCGCGCGCAATGCTGCACTGGCAGTCGCGCACGCGCTTTTGCGGTGTCTGCGGCGGGGCGATCGCATTCCGGCGGGCCGGCTTCATCGCCCATTGCACGCAATGCCAGACCGAGCATTACCCGCGCGTGGATCCGGCCATCATCGTGGCGGTCAGCGATGGCGCGCGCTTGCTGCTGGGGCGGCAGGCGAGTTGGGCGCCGGGGCGCTACTCGGTGATTGCCGGCTTTGTCGAACCCGGCGAGTCGCTGGAGCAGACCGTGGCGCGCGAGGTGTTCGAGGAAACCCGTGTGCAGGTGCAGGACTGCCGCTACCTGGGCGCGCAGCCGTGGCCGTTCCCGGGCGCGTTGATGCTGGGCTTCAGCGCACGCGCTGCGGCAAGCGAAGTGCCGCAGGTCACCGGCGAACTGGAAGACGCGCGCTGGGTCAGCCATGCCGAGGTCACCGCGGCACTGGCCGGCGACGGCGAGATCGGGTTGCCGCCGCGTATTTCCATCGCGCGCGCGCTGATCGAGCATTGGCATCGCGTCCATGGCTGAGCCGGGGCGAGCGGCGCAGCGCACGCAGATCGGGTGCGCGTGCAGCGGCTCGGCTAGACTCGGTTGAGGAGGCCCACCCATGTTCACCACCCTGGTTGCTGTCGTCGTCGCACTTGCGCTGGGCCACCTGGCGCCCGCCCAGGTGGCGCGGTTGCGGCGTTTCGAATGGTTCGGCCAGTGGCTACGCCGGCTGGACAGCCATGCGGCCGGGCGCGGAGCGTGGCAGGGGCGCTATGGCGTGCTGCTGGCACTGTTACCGGCCCTGCTGGTGGTGCTGCTGCTGCAATGGCTGCTGGACGATGTGTGGCGTGGGTTCTGGGCCTTGCTGTTCGGCGTGGCGGTGCTGGCCTGGACCTGGGGGCCGCGCGATCTGGACCGCGATGTGGAAGCGGTGATCGATGCCGACGCGCCGGCGTTGCGGCGTGAGGCCATCTCGCACCTGCAGGCCGCCGGCGGCAGCGTGCACGAAGATGCGCCGTCGCTGGTGGAAGCGGTGGTGGTCAACGGGCTGCGGCGCTGGTTCGCGGTGCTGTGGTGGTTCTTGCTGCTGGGGCCGTTCGGTGCGGTGCTGTACCGGCTGACGGCGCTGGCGGTGGAAAGCCCGCTGTCGGTGCTGCTGCCGCCGCGCAACCTGGCCGGCGCGCGTTGGCTGCTGGCCGCGCTGGAATGGCCGGTGGCGCAGTTGATCACCGTGTCGATGGCGCTGGTGGGCAATTTCGACACGGTGTTCCGTGCCTGGCGTGAAGCGCATGGCAATCGGTGGTCGCTGGAGCCGCATTTTCTCGGTGCGGTGGCGCGTGCCAGCGTCAGTGCCGAACTGCGCGAAGAAGCGCACGACTACACCGATGCAGGGCTGGTGCCGGTGTGGCGCCGCCTGCCGGAAGTGCGCGATGCGATGAGTCTGGTCTGGCGCGTGCTGCTGCTGTGGATGGTGGTGCTGGCGTTGCTGGTGATCGCCGGGTGGGTGCGTTAACACCAGGCCCGATTAGAGGCAGTTAATCACCTGTGCAATCGGTGATAGAAAGCTCAAGAGCATCGCCATTGACGTTCACGAAGAGCCGGCTTCCATCTTCGAACTGGATGACGACTTCGCCAGGTCGGTGACGTCTAACAGACTTAACAATCTTTCCGACTAGTAGCTCAGTGGCGTGCTCGGATTCTTGCTCTAAGTTCACAGATTTGATCCTTGCGGTCTAACCCGGCGCCAGCAAGGTAAACGGGTACCACGGCAAGTTTCTGGCAATCCAATACATCGGCAATGCCCATAACCAGAACTTCGGCTCGGACATGACGGCAACCACCGGTGCGAACCAGCGCGCGCGCCAACCGGCCTTCCAGGCGATCAGGCCGGGCAGGGTGCACAGGCCGAGCACGGCGGCCGGGTTCATGGCGAAGGCGCCGGGGAGATCGAAGTGCACCAGCGCATACAGCGCGCGGGTCATGCCGCAACCGGGGCAATAGCAGCCGGTCACGGCACGGAACACGCAGGGCGGGAACGGGCTGTTGCTCGCGTTCGGATCGAAGCGATACAGCAACGACACGCCGAGAGCGGCCACGCTGGTGGCCGCCCCGAGTCCAAGCCAATGGCGTGGACGCAATTCCATTACTGCATGTGCTGCAACTGCTGCATGTAGTCCATGTAGCCCTGCATGCCGCCGGTGGCGACCACGCCGATGTTGATCAGCAGGCCGATCACGGCCAGCACGCTGGTCACGATGCACCAGGTCTTGGCGGTGTTGGAGGCACGCCGTGCGCCGTCGATGTCGCCCTGGTTGAGCAGGCCGTTGACCTTGCTGGAGAACACGATCGCCACGATGCCGGTGATCAGGGCCGGGCAGCACAGGCAGAAACCGAGCACGGTGGAGACGATCGCCCAGATCAGGTGATTGGGGACCGGGCCGGGTGCGGCGCTGGACGAGGGATGGATCGGCGGTGGGATGGCACTCATGGTGAAGCTCCTTGGGTGGTAAACAACAGCGAGATGTTGCAGCGCGTGGGGAAGGCAGCGATGGGCCGCGCAGGCAGCGTCCACCGGTCACGGCGAACGCGTCTGACACGGTGATGTGGCGTACGGCGACTTCCCCCGGTCCTTCTTGTCGCGCCCGCTAGGCGAGCGCGGCGGCAATACGTGTAATGGCGCACAGGCTACTCGCGGCGCGCGATGGACGCAAAGCCCACGCCGGCCGCACTCATGGCTGATCCTGGCGCAGTGCACGGACCTGCTGCTCGAGCAGCGCGGCGGTCGCCGTGTCGCCGGGAACCGCTGGGCCGGCGGCCACTTCGATATGCGCGCGGATCCGGCGCGGCACGCGCATGCGGCCCAGGCGGGTGTCGCGGCGGCTCCACATGCTCGACCACATGCCACGCAACGCCATCGGAATCACCGGCACCTGGCGGCGCTGCAGGATCTTTTCCACGCCCGACTTGAACGCTGCGATCTCGCCATCCCGGGTCAAGGCGCCTTCGGGGAAGATGCACACCAGTTCGCCGTCGGCCAGCGCCGCGTCGATGCGGTCGAAGGCCTGTTGCATCAGCGCGGCATCTTCGCGCGCGCCGGCGATCGGGATCGCCTTGGCGGTGCGGAAGATCCAGCGCATCACCGGGATGCGGAAGATCTTGTAGTACATGACAAAGCGCACCGGGCGCGGGATCACCGCCGACAGGATCAGCGCGTCCATGTAGCTGACGTGGTTGCACACCAGCAGCGCGGCGCCTTCCTCGGGCACATGGCGGTCGATCTCGCGTGCGCGCAGCCGGTACAGCACGCTCACCAGCACCCAGCTGAGAAAGCGCATCAGGAACTCGGGCACCAGGGTGAAGATCCACAGCGCCACCAGCGTATTGGCCAGCGCCAACGCCAGGAACACCTGCGGAATGCTCAGGCCCGGCAGCGGAATGCGCACGCCCAACAGCACCAGCTGCGGCAACTGCAGCGCGATGCCGATGATGGCGGCGGTGACGATGAACAGCGAATTCTGGATGTTGAGCCCGGCGATCACGCGCGAGAGTTCGGCCTTGGGCGTGCGGCTCTGGATCAACGCGAACAACGGCACCACGAACAGACCGGTGAACAGGCCGATGCCGACCAGATCCACGATCAGGCGCACGCTGCCGGCCTGCTGCACGAACTGGCCGATCGACAGATCGGTGGCGGGCGCAGCGCCGGGGCGTGCGAAATACAGGTCCAGCAGGAAGGCGCTGATGCCGAACGCGCCCAGCGGCACCAGGCCGATTTCGACGGTGCGCCCGGACAGCCGCTCGCACAGCAGCGAACCGACACCGGTGCCGATCGAAAACAGCGCCAGCGCGAACACGTACAGATCCTGCTGCCCACCAAGATTGACCTGCGCATAGGTGGGCAGCTGCGCGGTCAGCACGGTGCCGACGAACCAGAACCACGACACCCCGAGCACGGCGTTGCGTACCGCCGGCGTGCGCCGGGTCAGACGCATGATGGCGCGCGATTCGGGGATCGGGTTCCAGTTGATCTTTAGCTCTGGCGCGCCGGCGTCGACCTTGGGGACCAGCCGCGCGACCAGGTTGCCGGTGACGGCAATGGCAATCACCGCGGTGGCTGCGGCCTCCGGGCCGTGGCTGCCGGCGATCTGGAAGATCAGCCCGCCGAAGATCATGCCGCACAGGATCGAGATCGAGGTGCCCATCTCGACCAGGCCGTTGCCGCCGGTGAGTTCCTCGGGCTTGAGCACCGAAGGCAGGATGGAATACTTCACCGGCCCGAACAGCGTGGACTGCAGGCCGGTGCAGAACAGCGCAATCAGCAGGATCACCATGTTCTCGGTGAGAAAGCCCACCGCCGCCAGCGACATGATCGCGATCTCCATCGTGGTGGTGATCACGATGAGCTTCTGCTTCTCCAGCTTCTCGGCGATCTGCCCGGCCAGCGCGGAGAACAGGAAGTACGGCAGGATGAACAGTGCCGGCGCCAGATTGGTGTACAGCGTGCGCTGCGCCGCATCGATGCCCAGGTAGAACAACAGGCCGATGATGGCCTGCCGGTAGACGTTGTCGTTGAAGGCGCCCAACGCCTGCACGGCGAAGAACGGCAAGAAGCGGCGCTGCCTGAGCAGGGCGAACTGACTGTGACCGGACATGCAGTTTCCTTTGCGAACGCGCGCAGCCTAGCAGGCTTCCACGGCGGGCTGGTGCATGCCGCTACGCGCGGCGCGGCGTGCGTGCCGATGGCGCGCGCCGCGCGGCCTGGGCGCGCAGCAGCGCCACGAAGGCGCGTGCGGCCGGGGTGGGGTCGGGCCGCCACACCGCATAGGTCAAAAAGCCGAAGCGCTCCTTCAGTGCAACCGTCACCACCCCGCGCATGGCCGCGGCCATGGTCTGCGGCACGATACCCACGCCCAGGTCGGCGGCGACCAGTTCGCGCATCAGATCGGCGTGGGTGACCTCGTATTGCTGGCGTTGCCGCAAGCCGGCCTGCGCGAAGGCCGCATCGACGATGCCGCGCACGCCGGCGCCGGCGATCAGCCCGGCCATCGGTTCGTCGTCCAGCTCGGCCAGCGCCACCCGCTTGCGCGTGGCAAAGCGATGGCCGGGCGCCACGATCAGGGCCAGGGCCTCCTCGTGCAGCAGCAGCCGCTGGTCGGGCACCGCGACCTGTGGGCCGACGCCGACCAGCGCCACGTCCAGCCGGCCTTCGCCCAGGTCGTGCAGCAGGGCCTCGCTCATGGCGGTGCGCAGGTGCACGTCCACCCGCGCATGCGCGTTGCGAAACGCGCGCAGCAGCGCCGGCAGCTGCACGGTGGTGAGCGAGGAAATCTGCCCCAGCGTGAGCTGGCCACGCACCGTGCCCAGGGCCTGGGCCATTTCCTCGTGCAGACGCTCGGCCGCGCGCAAGGTGGCGCGGGCGTTGTGCAGGAATACCTCGCCGGCGGCGGTGGGCCGCACCTGACGGGTGCCGCGCTCGAACAGGCGTGCGCCAAGGGTCTGCTCGATCTTGGCGACCTGGTGGCTGAGCGCCGATTGCACGGTGTTGCAACGGCGCGCGGCGGCGGTGAAGCCGCCTTCCTCGGCCACGGCCACGGCGAACTCCAGTTGGCGCAGGGTCAGCATGCGATCTCAAAACGCGATGGACACAGTGAAAACAATACATTGGAAAGATGCCGCATCGCTGCCCACACTGCGCCCACTCCTTCAGCAGGCACCTGCCATGACCGTCGAACCGATTGCCCACCCGCCATTGCCGCGCCGGCTGGTGTTGCTGATGGCCGCCGCCACCGGGCTGGCGGTGGCGAGCAATTACTACGCGCAGCCCTTGCTGGAGACGCTGGCGCAGGCGTTCGGGATCCAGGTGCGCAGTGCCGGCGCGGTGGTGACTGCCGCGCAGCTGGCCTACGCGGCGGGGCTGCTGTTGCTGGTGCCGCTGGGCGACCGGCTGGAGCGGCGCGGGCTGATCGTCGGCCTGTTCGTGCTCAGTGCGCTGGGCCTGCTGGTGAGCGCCGTCTCTCACAGCTTCGGCATGTTGCTGGCCGGCACGATCGTCACCGGTGCCAGTTCGGTGGCGGCGCAGATCCTGGTGCCATTCGCCGCGACCCTGGCCGCCCCGCACGAGCGCGGGCGGGTGATCGGCACGGTGATGAGCGGCCTGTTGCTGGGCATCCTGCTGGCGCGCACCGCGGCCGGGGTGCTGGCCGGTGTTGGTGGCTGGCATACGGTGTACTGGATCGCCTCCGGCCTGTTGCTGGTCACCGCCTGGCTGCTGTGGCGCGGGCTGCCGCGGCACCCGGGCAATGCGCAGCTGTCGTATCCGCAGCTGGTGGGCTCGGTGCTGACGCTGCTGCGCGACGATGCGGTGCTGCGCGCGCGCGCGGTGCTGGGCGGGTTGATCTTTGCCGGCTTCAGCATGTTCTGGACCACGCTGGCGTTCCTGTTGTCCGGGCCCGCCTATGGCTATGGCACGGCGGTGATCGGGCTGTTCGGCCTGATCGGTGCGGCCGGCGCGCTGGCGGCCAACCGTTCCGGTCACTGGTCCGATCACGGCCATGGCGACCGTGTCAGCTGGGGCGGGCTGGTGATGCTGCTGCTGTCATGGGGATTGCTGGCGTTTGCGCCGCAGTCGATCGCGCTGCTGATCGTCGGCGTGCTGCTGCTGGATATCGCGGTGCAAGGCGTGCATATCGCCAACCAGAGCGTGATCTACCAGCGCAATCCGAACGCACGCAATCGCATCACCTCGGCCTACATCACCTGCTATTTCATCGGTGGTGCGGTGGGCTCCACGCTGGGCACGGCGGCCTATGCGCAGGCCGGCTGGAACGGTGTGGTGATCGGTGGGGCGGTACTGGCGGTGGCAGCGCTGGGCTGGGTGGGGCTGAGCGTGGCGCGCAAGCAGTGGAAGTAGGTGCGGCTGCCGGAACGGCGCCGCGGCCACTGGATCAAGTGGCCTGCGCGCGCATCGCGGTGCGTCGGCATCGCCGCTCACATCGATGCGGCAGTGGCTGGGCGGCGCGCATGCGCACCGCCGACGACGCACTAGGCCTTGCTGCTCGCCAGGCGCGGTGCGCCCTCTGCCGGCGCGGTGGTGACCGCCAGGGCCGCGGCACGCAGCTTGGGCAACAGCCGCAGCGTCAGTGCCAGCTGGTCGCGCACCAGGCGCTGCTTGGGCGGCAATTGCACGGCGTGCTGTTCCAGCGCTTCGGCGGTGGCGATTTCCTGGCTTTCGTCGTGCACCGGCAGCGGCTGGCGTTCGCGCAGGGCGGTGGCGATTTCACCCAGCGCGCGCTGCAGGTAGTCGCCGGCCTGCGCGATGGCGGGATCGTGTTCGCCATCGAGCGCGGCGCGATGCGCGCCAAGCGCGGACAGATAGCCGAGCAGGGTGTTGGACAGCGCCAGGAAGCGGAAGCCGGCGTCCAGGTTGCGCCGATAGCGGCCCGGTTCGCGCAGCATGTTGGACAAGGCCACCGACAACGCGGCATCGGCGTTGTGCATGTCGCGCCGGGCAATGCGGTAGGGCAGGTCGTCGCGCATGCCGCTGTCGTATTGCTCCAGCACCTGGGCCAGGTAGCGCGCGCAGCTGGCCAGCACCGTGGCCATCACCTGGTTGAGGCGGCGGCCCTGCCAGTCCGGCAGGATCAGGAACGAGGCGGCCGCGGCGATCGCGCAACCGATCAGCGTATCGATCAGGCGCGGCCAGATCAGCACGAAGCCATCGCCGAGCAGGTTGAAGCAGAACAGCGCCATCACGGTGATGCCGGCGGTGGCCAGCATGTAGCGATCGGTGCGGGTGATGAAGAAGACCAGTGCGGCGGCCAGTGCCAGCAGCAGCTGCACTTCGGTGCCGGGAAACAGCTGCATCAACGCCCAGGTGGCGACCAGGCCGATCAGGGTGCCGGCGATGCGCTGCACCAGCCGCAGGCGGGTGGCGCCGTAATTGGGCCGGCACACGAAGGCGGTGGTGAGCAGGATCCAGTAGCCGTTGTCGGCATGGATGGACTGCATGATGGTGTAGCCGACCACCAGCGCGATGGCCATGCGCAGGCCGTGGCGGAACAGCACCGAACCGGGCGTGAGTTGCTGCATCAGGCGCGCGCCCATTTCGCGCAAGGTATGCGGCGAGGAATCGCGCAGGCGGGTGTCGAGGTTGTCGCTGGTGGAATCGGATTGCGCCGCTTCCGACAGCTTGCGTTCGATGCTCTGCAGGTTGGTCACCAGCAATTCCAGCGCGCCGAGCAGACGTGCGAGGGCGGGGTCGGCACGCGCGTGCAGGTAGTCCAGCGACTGGCGCAGGTCTTCGGTGGCCAGGCGACTGCTGTCGCCGTAGTCGAACGGCTGGCGCAGGCGGATCGCCTCGCCCAGGGCCGCGCAGGCCTTGCCCTGCAGCGCGAGCAGGCGTTGGCAGCGGTACAACACGTCGCTGTGGAAGAACGCGTCGGTCAGCGCTTCGTAGGGATAGTGCGAGGAACTGGCGCGCTCGTGGAATTCCTGCGCCATGTAGTACAGGCGGAAATACAGGCCCGACTGCACGCCCGGCCGCCCGGAGCGGCCGAAGCGGCTCATGATCGCGGTCTTGGCGGCGTTGAGCGCGCCGACCACCTTGGCGTTCTGCTCGGCCAGCGCCAGCCGGCGTGCATGCAGGTCGCTCTGCCGCACCGGTTCGAACAGGTCGGCCTTGAGCCTGAGATACCGGCCCAGCTCGAAGAACAGCCGCGACAGCCGCTCGCGCACCGGGCGGTTGGCAAACAGCAGCGTCCACAGGATCGACAGCACGCCGTACCAGGTGGCGCCGATCAGCAGCAGCGCCGCGCCGTGCCAGGCCACCAGCGGATCGTGGCTGCCGTGCTGGTCCATGCCGATCATGGCGTAGATCGACAAGGCCACGGTGGCCTGCGCGATCGAGGCGTAGCGCTCGCCCAGCGCGCCGAGCAGGGTTAGCGAGAAGGTCGCCACCGCCATGCCGGTCACGAACGCCAGCGGATACGGAAACAGCAGCACCACCGACGCGGCGGCGGCGGCGAAACACAGCAGCGACAGCAGCACCGACTTGATGCGGCCCAGCCAGTTGTCGTCGGTCTCGGCGATGGCGCTGGCGATGGCGCCCAGGAACAGCGCCGGCACCGCGGTGAGCTGCTGCCAGTGCCAGCACACGCCCATCGCCACCGCCAGCGCGATGAACACGCGCAGGCCATAGCTGGCCTTTTCATGGGCCCACAGGCGGCTCAGGCGGGTTTCGAAGGAGGGAGTGGCCACGGTCTCTGCAAGGCAAGGTGCCCGGGCATTATTGCCGCAGGCACGCGCCGCCGGGGTGGAGGGCGGCTAATTCTTTGTCAGTAGGCAGCGTTTGTGCGGATTGGAGCCGATTGCGCGACGACGGTGCCTGCACCGCAGCCCAGCTGCACGTGCCTGCGCGCAGCCGCGTGAGCTGCGCCTCCGGCCAACTGCACGGGCATGTATCGCGCTTGACGACCTTGCAACGTGTGGTTGCGAGTGCTCAGCCCTGTGCGTCGCGCTCGCGGGCGATCGCACGCCAGCCGATATCGCTGCGATGAAAGGCGTTGGTCCAGTGGATCGGCTGCAGGCCGGCATAGGCGTTGCGCTGCGCATCGCGCACCGTGTGGCCCAGCGCGGCAACGCACAGCACGCGGCCACCGGCACTGACGACCTCACCGTTGGCATTTAGTGCAGTGCCGGCATGGAAGACCTTGGCGGTGGCGGGCACGGCGTCCAGGCCGGTGATGACTTCGCCGGTGACCGGGGTTTCCGGATAGGGCTTGGCGGCGATGACCACGCCCAGCGATGGACGCGGGTCCCACTGCGCCTGCGTCTTGTCGAGTTCGCCGTCGATGGCGGCGTCCAGCAGATCCACCAGGTCCGACTGCAGGCGCAGCATCACCGGCTGGGTTTCCGGGTCGCCGAAGCGCACGTTGAACTCGATCACCTTGGGCGCGCCGTGCGCATCGATCATCAGCCCGGCGTACAGGAACCCGGTGAACGGCACGCCGTCGGCGATCATGCCCTGCACGGTCGGCTCGACCACCTCGCGCATGACGCGTGCATGCACCTCGGGCGTGACCACCGGGGCCGGCGAATACGCGCCCATGCCGCCGGTATTGGGGCCGGTGTCGCCGTCGCCGACGCGCTTGTGGTCCTGGCTGGTGGCCATCGGCAAGGCGTGTTTGCCGTCGACCATGGAGATGAAGCTGGCTTCTTCGCCATCGAGAAACTCCTCGATCACCACGCGCGCGCCGGCATCGCCGAACGCGTTGCCCGAGAGCATGTCGCGCACCGCGTCTTCGGCCTCGGCCAGCGTCATCGCCACGATCACGCCCTTGCCGGCGGCCAGGCCATCGGCTTTGACCACGATCGGCGCGCCTTTCTCGCGCACGTAGGCCAGTGCTGCGTCGACGTCAGTGTGCACGGCGTAGTACGCGGTGGGGATGCCATGACGGGCGAGAAAATCCTTGGCGAAGGCCTTGCTGCCTTCCAGCTGCGCGGCCTTGGCAGTGGGCCCGAAGATGCGCAGGCCGGCGGCGTGGAAACGGTCGACCACACCCAGCACCAGCGGCACTTCCGGGCCGACCACGGTCAGCGCCACGGCTTCGCGCTGTGCCAGGGCGAGCAGGCCATCCAGATCATCGACCTTGATCGCCACATTGCGGCATTTGGTTTCGGTGGCGGTGCCGGCATTGCCGGGTGCCACCAGCACTTCGCTCACGCGTGCGGACTGCGCGATCTTCCAGGCCAGGGCATGTTCACGGCCGCCGGAGCCGATGACGAGGATTTTCATTTTAAGGCCGAGATTGGGGAGTCGTGATTGGGGATTGGTTGAAGCAAGGCGGAGACCGGAACAGGAGAGACCAGAGCGACGTTGCCACTCCCGAATCCCGAATCCCGAATCCCGGCTCTATCAGTGCCTGAAATGCCGTACGCCGGTGAACACCATCGCGATGCCGTGTTCGTCGGCGGCGGCGATCACTTCACCGTCGCGCATCGACCCGCCAGGCTGGATCACTGCCTGGATGCCGGCAGCGGCGGCGGCATCGATGCCGTCGCGGAACGGGAAGAACGCGTCCGACGCCATTACCGAGCCGGCCACTGTGAGCTTGGCCTCCTCGGCCTTGAGCGCGGCGATCTTGGCGCTGACCACGCGGCTCATCTGCCCGGCGCCCACGCCGATGGTGCGGTTGTCCTTGGCGTAGACGATCGCGTTGGATTTGACGTACTTGGCCACGCGCCAGGCGAACAGCAGATCGCCCAGCTCGGCCTCGCTGGGCGCGCGCTGGGTGACCACGCTCAGCTCGCCCAGCGACATGCCGCGGTTGTCGGACGACTGCATCAGCAGGCCCGAGCCGATCCGCTTGGTGTCGTAGTTGTTGAGGCCGGTGCCGTGCGGGATCTTGAGCACGCGCACGTTGGCCTTCTTGGTCGCGTAGTCGAGCGCGCCGGGCTCGTAGTCCGGGGCGATCAGCACTTCGACGAACTGGCGGTCCAGGATGGCTTTCGCGGTCGCCGCATCGAGGGTCTTGTTGAAGGCCAGGATGCCGCCGAAGGCGCTGGTCGGGTCGGTCGCATAGGCCAGCTCGTAGGCATCGCCGCAGGCCGCGCCCACCGCCACGCCGCAGGGGTTGGCATGCTTGACGATCACGCAGGCCGGCGCATCGAACTGGCGCACGCATTCCCATGCCGCATCCGCATCGGCCAGGTTGTTGTAGCTCAGCTCCTTGCCCTGCAACTGCTGGAAGGTGGCCAGCGTGCCCGGCACTGGATACAGGTCGCGGTAGAACGCGCCGGCCTGGTGCGGGTTCTCGCCGTAGCGCAGGTCCATCACCTTGACGAAGTTGGAATTGATCTGCGCCGGGAACGGGCTGCGCGTGGGCACCGCTTCGGCGCTGTCGGCCACGGCCGACAGGTAGTTGCTGATCGCCGCGTCGTACTGCGCCACGCGGTTGAACGCGGCCACCGACAGCGCAAAGCGCTTGGCCGCCGACAGCTGGCCGTCGTTGGCATCGAGTTCGGCCAGCAATTCGGCGTACTGCGCCGGGTCGCTGGCCACCGCCACGCGGGCGAAGTTCTTCGCCGCCGAGCGCAGCATCGCCGGGCCGCCGATGTCGATGTTCTCCACCGCATCGGCCAGCGTGCAGTCCGCCCTGGCGGTCACCGACTCGAACGGATACAGGTTCAGCACCAGCAGGTCGATCGGCACGATGCCGTGTTCGGCCATCACTGCTTCATCGACGCCGGCACGGCCGAGCAGGCCGCCGTGCACCAGCGGGTGCAGGGTCTTGACGCGGCCGTCCATCATCTCCGGAAACCCGGTCAGCTCGGCGACGTCGGTGACCGGCAGGCCCGCCTCGCGCAGCGCCTTGGCGGTGCCGCCGGTGGACAGCAGCGCGACGTTGCGCGCTGCCAGCGCGCGGGCCAGATCGACCAGGCCGGTCTTGTCGGAAACGGAGAGCAGGGCCCGGCGCACGGGCAGGAAATCAGAGGCCATTGGTGGGGGCTATCAAGGCGGGGCAGCCGATATTGTAGGCCGCACCGGCGCTCGAATGGGCTCGACCGCCCGTGATGGCGTCGATCCATGCGCTGGCAGGACGCTCCCGGGCGCTGCTGCGGCCGATGCCGGGCACGCTGTCTCGCGGCGGCATCGGCGCCAGCCAGGTGATGCCCGCTGCGGCTGCAGCGTCGTTGCTGGTGGCCGCGCTGGTCGGTCGCGCAGGCCATGGCGGCGTGCGCGACCAGCTGGCCTCGGTCTGCTGCGTCGCTGCCAAAGGTGGCGTTCCCTGTGATCTGCGACAGCGGGGCGCGAGTGCGTGGCGCACCTCGGTGCCCGGCTTGCAGCGATGCCGGGCACCCGATGACGCAGACGACGCGCTCCGGCCACAGGCGTGCCAGGCTTCGATCATCAGGTGATGCGTCGCAACGGGCGATACGTTCGACGCTGCGCGAACGTTGCATCGGCCAGGTAGACGGTTGCAACAGTGCCTGCTGCGCGCGTTGCTGACGCGTTGCCTGACGCCCGTCACCGCTGCGGGCAGTCATCGCCACGATGAAACTGCCAACCGTGCATCGCCTGCAGGCGCGAATGGATCACGCACCTTGAATACACTGCATCTCAGTTGCAGCCCCGCACGGCATTGCCGCGTGACGCGGGGACGCCTGTTTTCGCGGGCGATGGCGCTTCATCTGATGCCGGCATGCGTTCGCGACGCGATGCGGTGAGTGCGCGACACGTTCCTTGATTCGGCTTGTGCACTGACGAACACAATCCGGAGCCGGTCGCAGATTGATCAAAAAAACCGGTCCCCGTGCGTGGCGCACCCAGCTGTTCTTCGGGAATGCGCACCTGTCTTCCGCTGCGGCGACAGTGGCCACGCCGGGCTGACCGACGATCTGTGCTCGCTGACCGATTCGCTCAACCGGTTCACCAGCAACGACGCTCTCGGCGAGGCGTCCCGTCGCTAATTGCTGCAACGGCTGTCGCGCAGGAGCCAGCCTTGCCGTCACTCCCCGCTGCGTCTTGCCGTCACGGCCGTCCATGACCCTGCGATTCAAGCAAGACACCGCAGCGCGCGTGCGCCTGGTGGCGCTCGTCGATGACCAACCGCCGCAGTACCGCGACTGCCCTCGCCAATGGGCGGATCCGTCTCGCCATGACGGCGGGATGACCCGCATCCCTCGATTGGCCAGGGCATGCACGCCGGTTTGCGCAGCTGCCCGGAACATCCTCATGAGAGCAAGCCTATGAATCGCGAAAAAGTCCTGGCCTTACGCACCTGCACGAACAACATGTCCGATCATTGCGGACTGATCTGGCCGCAGTCCGGCAGTGTCGAGTGCCGGCATTGGCAACCCACCATCAAGCAGGAAAACGGTTTGACCGGCCTGTTGTGGGGGCAGGGCACCAATGCGCATCTGAACATGCATGCCGATGCGCATTGGGTGGTCTGCATGGTGGATACCGCCGACATCATCTGGTTGGGCGAGGAGGGAATGATCAAGTTTCCCCGCGCCGAGGTGGTCTACGCCGGCAACCGTGCCGGCGCGATGCAGTGCATTGCCGCGGGCATTGCGCAGCACACCCCGCCCCAGCCGGAGCCACCTGCAGTCGTTGCCGCGGACTTCATTCCCAAGGCAGCGCAGGCGCAGTTCACTGCGCCTGCCGTCGACAGCGGTGCGCCTTCCACCGCGCCACATCCAGTGGCGGCCAGCGGCATCGACCCACAGGCCGCACAGCCTTCGAATGCGATCTTGCGCACCCGCGAAATCGCCACCTATGGCAGCACGCTCACAGGCGCCGATCAGAGCCAGCTGATCGCCGGCTATGGAAGTACCGAGACTGCCGGTAACGGCAGCGAGTTGATCGCAGGCTACGGCAGCACCGGCGTGGCCGGATCCGACAGCACCATCGTTGCCGGCTACGGCAGTTCCCAGACCGCAGGCGGGGGCAGCACGCTGACGGCCGGGTATGGCAGCACCCAGACCGCGCGGCATGGCAGCGACCTGACCGCCGGCTACGGCAGCACGGAAACCGCGGGGGCAGACAGCTCGCTGATCGCAGGCTATGGCAGTACGCAAACCTCCGGCGGCGACAGCTCGTTGACGGCCGGTTACGGCAGCACCCAGACCGCGCAGAACGGCAGCGACCTCACTGCAGGCTACGGCAGCACCAGCACGGCGGGCACCGACAGCTCGCTGATCGCCGGCTACGGCAGCACCCAGACCTCCGGCGGGGAAAGCTCGCTGACGGCCGGCTACGGCAGCACGCAGACAGCGCAGGACGGCAGTGACCTCACTGCCGGCTATGGCAGCACCGGTACCGCCGGTGCCGACAGCTCGCTGATTGCCGGTTATGGCAGTACACAGACCTCCGGCAACGACAGCTCGCTGACCGCGGGCTACGGCAGCACGCAGACCGCCCGCACCGGCAGCGACCTCACGGCCGGTTACGGCAGTACCTCCACGGCCGGCGCGGACAGCACCTTGATCGCAGGGTACGGCAGCACGCAAACCTCCGGCGGCGACAGCTCGCTCACTGCCGGCTACGGAAGTACCCAAACCGCGCGCAAGGGCAGCGACCTGACTGCCGGCTATGGCAGCACCGCAACCGCCGGTGCAGACAGCACCTTGATCGCAGGCTATGGCAGCACCCAGACCTCGGGCGGGGACAGTTCGCTCACTGCCGGCTATGGCAGCACGCAGACCGCGCGCAAGGGCAGCGACCTGACCACCGGTTACGGCAGTACTTCCACCGCGGGCGCGGACAGCACCTTGATCGCCGGGTATGGCAGCACGCAAACGTCAGGTGGGGAAAGTTCGCTCACTGCCGGCTACGGCAGTACGCAGACCGCACGCAGCGGCAGCGACCTGACCACCGGCTATGGCAGTACCTCCACCGCCGGTGCCGACAGCACGCTGATTGCAGGCTACGGCAGCACGCAAACGTCCGGCGGCGACAGTTCACTCACTGCCGGCTATGGCAGCACGCAGACCGCACGCAAAGGCAGCGACCTCACCACCGGCTACGGCAGCACCTCCACCGCCGGTGCCGACAGCACGCTGATTGCAGGCTACGGCAGCACGCAGACGTCCGGCGGCGATAGTTCGCTGACCGCCGGCTATGGCAGCACGCAGACCGCACGCAGCGGCAGCGACCTGACCACCGGCTACGGCAGTACCTCCACCGCCGGTGGCGACAGCACGCTGATTGCAGGCTACGGCAGCACGCAAACCTCCGGCGGCGATAGTTCGCTGACCGCCGGCTATGGCAGCACGCAGACCGCACGCAGCGGCAGCGACCTGACCACCGGCTACGGCAGTACCTCCACCGCCGGTGCCGACAGCACCTTGATTGCCGGTTACGGAAGTACCCAGACGTCGGGCGGCGACAGCTCGCTGACCGCCGGCTACGGCAGCACGCAAACCGCCCGCAAAGGCAGCGACCTGACCACCGGCTATGGCAGCACCTCCACCGCCGGTGGCGACAGCACGCTGATTGCAGGCTATGGCAGCACGCAAACCTCCGGCGGCGATAGTTCGCTGACCGCCGGCTATGGCAGCACGCAGACCGCACGCAGCGGCAGCGACCTGACCACCGGCTACGGCAGTACCTCTACCGCCGGTGCCGACAGCACCTTGATCGCCGGTTATGGCAGCACGCAAACCTCCGGCGGCGACAGTTCACTCACTGCCGGCTATGGCAGCACGCAGACCGCGCGCAAAGGCAGCGACCTGACCACCGGCTACGGCAGCACGTCCACCGCCGGTGCCGACAGCACGCTGATCGCCGGTTATGGCAGCACGCAGACCTCCGGTGGCGACAGCTCGCTCACTGCCGGCTATGGCAGTACGCAAACCGCACGCAAGGGCAGTGACCTCACCGCCGGTTACGGGAGCACTTCCACTGCCGGTTCGGACAGTTCATTGATCGCCGGCTATGGCAGTACCCAGACGGCCGGCTTCAAAAGCATCCTGACCACCGGCTACGGCAGCACCCAGACCGCGCAAGAGGGCAGCATGCTCACTGCCGGCTATGGCAGTTCTTCCACCGCCGGCTCGGACAGTTCGCTGATTGCCGGCTACGGCAGCACGCAGACCGCCGGTTTCAAGAGCATCCTCACTGCCGGCTACGGCAGCACGCAGACCGCGCAGGAGCGCAGCTCGCTCACCACCGGTTACGGCAGCACATCGACGGCAGGGCATGACAGTACGCTGATTGCCGGCTATGGCAGTACGCAGACCGCCGGCTACAAGAGCATTCTCACCACTGGCTATGGCAGTACCCAGACCGCGCAGGAAAGCAGTTCGCTGATTGCCGGCTACGGCAGTTCCTCCATGGCCGGCCCGGACAGCTCGCTGATCGCCGGCTATGGCAGTACCCAGACCGCCGGTTACGACAGCTTCCTGACGGCCGGTTACGGCAGTACCCAGACCGCGCAGAGCAGCAGCTGGTTGATCACCGGTTACGGAAGCACGTCCACCGCCAGTTTCCAGAGCTCGTTGATTGCCGGCTATGGCAGCACCCAGACGGCCGGTTACGAAAGTACCTTGACCGCCGGCTACGGCAGCACCCAGACCGCGCAGGAAATCAGCTGGCTCACCACCGGCTACGGCAGCACGCAAACGGCGGGGCATGGCAGCATCCTGACCGCCGGTTACGGCAGCAATTCCACGGCAGGTTACGAAAGTACCCTGATCGCGGGCTACGGCAGCACCCAGACCGCGGGTTACGAAAGCACCCTGACCGCCGGTTATGGCAGCACGCTGACCGCGCTGGAAAACAGCTCGCTCACCGCCGGCTACGGCAGTACCGAAATCGCCGGGTTCTCCAGCACGCTGATCGCCGGTTACGGCAGCAGCCAGACCGCCGGTGGCGACAGTACCCTGACCGCCGGCTACGGCAGCACGTTGATCGCGCAGGACAACAGCTCGTTGACCGCGGGGTACGGCAGCACCGAGACCGCCGGGCAGGACAGCTCGTTGATCGCCGGCTATGGCAGCAGCTTGACCAGCGGCGTGCGCAGCTATCTGACGGCCGGCTACGGCAGCAACCAGATCGCCAGCTATGGCAGCTCGTTGATCGCAGGGCACGAAAGCACCCAGATTGCCGGCCATCGAAGCATGCTGATTGCCGGCAAGCTGAGTTCGCAGACGGCCGGTTCGCGCAGCACGCTGATCGCCGGCATGGGCAGCGTGCAGACGGCGGGCGACCGCAGCAAGCTGATTGCCGGCGCCGACAGTACCCAGATCGCCGGCGATCGCAGCAAGTTGCTGGCCGGCAGCAACAGCTTCCTTACCGCCGGGGACCGCAGCAGGCTCACCGCAGGCGACGACTGCACGCTGATGGCGGGCGACCGCAGCAAGTTGACCGCCGGAAAGAACAGCATCCTGACGGCCGGCGCCAACAGCAGATTGATCGGCAGCCTGGGCTCCACCCTGACCGGTGGCGAAGACTCGGTGCTGATCTTCCGCTGCTGGGACGGCAAGCGCTATACCAACATCATCGCCAAGACCGGAGAAGAGGGCGTCGAGGCCGACACCGCCTACCAGGTGGACGAAGACAAGAACGTGGTCGAGAAGTTCGACGATCCGTTCGATACCATCGCCACCATCGTGCTGGAACAGGGCAGCGGGCCGGCGTCCGCAGGCGACCATGCAGCGGTGACGCACTTGCCGAACTGAGCAATCCCCTCGTCCAGGCGATCGGCGTTGCCGATCCAGCACTGCGGCCAACCGCCGAAGACGCGGCGGTTGGCCCAATCAGATGAAGAAGGCGCGCGACGCGGGCCACGCCGGGAACTCAGCAGGTCCTGCCTCAAGGCGTGGCAGGGGGACGAATCAGGCAGCCTTACCAGGCATCAACACGCAGAACATTCCACAACACGCTGCGAAGATCGACCAACGGCCGCGCACCCCACCAAGCGTGCCAGCCAGCGCACTGCCAGCCTGCAGCACGCAACAACGCGCCAACGATTCCCCACTCCCGATTCCCGATTCCCGTCCTACGTCAGCCCGTACTCTTTGAGCTTCTTGCGCAGCGTGGCACGGTGAATGCCCAGCATCGCCGCCGCGCGGCTCTGGTTGCCTTCGCAGTGGTTGAGCACTTCCACGAACAACGGGATCTCCATCTCGCGCAATACGATTTCGTACACATCGTCGGCGTCGCTGCCGTCCAGGTCACGCAGGTAACGGCGGACGGACTGGGCCACGTGTTCGCGCAGCGGCGACTTCGGGGCGCCACGACCGGGGTCAGGGCGAGAGGGGGCTGCGTTCAAAGGAGGGTTCCCAGTGTCACGAAGCCGGGACGCGTGGCCGGCGAGGGGGAGTGAGTCTAGCGCGTGACCTCACCGCTCGCCACGCCCGTGTGGCCATCGGCGCAGGTCGCGTCCGCTCAGCGGAAGTCGAAACTGAAGGCGGCGGTGCTCGCGGCCGGCTCGCGTACGGCAAACGCCACCTGCACCGCCTGGCCCGGCGCGAGCGTGTCCTGCGCGGCTGGTGGCTGGCCCAGATACTCCTGCGGCGCTAGCACGCGCGTGCCGATCACCCGCCCGTCGGCGTCGGACAACGACAGCTGCAGCCACGGCCAGGCCTGCGCCCAGCGCGCCTCGTTGCGGAAGCTGGCCTGGACCTGCAGCACGCCCGGCACCCCGGGCAGCGGGCGCACATCGCGATGGAGCAAGGTCAGCGCGGCCGGCTCGCGCCAGGCCGGCAGCGTGCAGCGCGCCACCGCGCAGGCCGCGCTGGCCAGCGGACGCCAGCGCGCATCGGCGGCCAGCTGCGCGCGGTCGGCGATGACGATCTGCAACGCCAGCAGGCCGACCAGCCCGACCAGCAAGGCCCACTGGCGGCCGCTGGCGCGCAGCCGTGGCCGGGCCAGCCCGCGGCGTGCGAAGGCGGGCGCGGCCTGGGCCGCGAGGGGCTGGAACCGGTCAGGTGCCGCTGCGCCGGCAGGGCCTGCGGCGCTGTCGCCTGGCTCGGCGTCCATATCCGGGTCGATGCCGGACGCAGGCGTGGCGTCCGGCACGGATGCAACGCCGGACGCAGCGGAGTGCGCGCGCTGCTGGTCTGCGCCGGCAATGCTGCCGGTCGCCACGCCACCCGGATGTGCGGCGGTCTGCTGTGCAGCAGGAGTGCCGGCGATCGCGGTGCGGGTGTCGCTGGCGCCGGCCGCTGAGCCTTCGGCAGGATCGCCGGGCAGCGGGCGCGCAGTTGCCGTGGTCCAGGCCGGCCGGTCCGGCGCGGTGGCATCCGCTGCGGCCTGGCCGGCACCGCTGCCTGGCAGGGGGATGCCCACCGGCGCAGGCTCGCTGCGCGGCGCGGTCACCAGCGGCTCGAAGGGCGGCGACACGCCCGGTGCTGCCGGTGCGGCCACCGGCTCGGTTGACGGCGCCGGCGCCAGTTCGCTGGCCGGCACCGGCGGCGCGGGCAGCGGCGGTTCGGCAGCAGGCACCACCGGGGTCGGCAGCAGCGATGGAGCCGCCGGCGTCGCACGCAGGAACGTGGCCAGGGGGCGGCGCGGTGGCGGAGTCTCGGACATCGGCAGGCGTGCAGCGGGAAGGGCTCTATTCAACCACGCGCACGCCAGCGGGCGAACCCGGGTGCGTCATGCGTGCGTGCGACACGCACCACAGGCGCCGAAAACGCCTCCAATCGACTGCGGGGATGCATCATCCACCCGGTGGCCGACCGTCGCGCCGCTGTCAGCGCCTTGTCTCGGCCAAGGGCCGCATCCAGCAACGCCCGCATTCCAGCCAACGTGCAAACGAAGTTGCCGGCGCCACGTCATCGAATCCGCTCGGGTCAGCTGCCAACTCGGAGCGCGCCCACGAGGTTGCGGCCAAAGGCGGCATTCCAGCCAGCAAACAGGCGGAAGTCCTGGCACCGCATCATCCACATCCGGCTGGGCGCCCAGTCAGCTCGGAGCTTGCCGTGCGAATGACACCCCGAGCAGTCTGCCCCCGATCCCCGATCCCCGATCCCCGACTCCCGACTCCCGACTCCCGACTCCCGACTCAACGCCTGCGCCGCGTCTTGCCCTCGGCCAGCAGCAGATCGAGCAGGCCGCTGCGCTGGCGCGGGGCCAGCGTGTCGAAGCGGTTCAGCAGCACGCGTTGCTGGTCGTCCAGGTGGCGGTACTGCGCCGGCTCTTCGGCGATCGCCGGCACCGGCGGGCCGAAGGTCCGCTCGCCGCGGCCGGTGGCCAGGTATTCGAAGGCCATGCCGCTGCGCCTGGCCAGGCCGATCAGGTTTTCCACCGAGGGCGCGGTGCCTTCGGCCATCTCCCACTGCGCCACCGCGCTGCGGGTCACGCCCAGTTCGCCGGCCAGCGCTTCCTGGGTCAGCTTGGTCAGCGCGCGGGCTTCGCGGACGCGTTCGTACAACTTGCTCACACGGCACCGTGAGTGGGAACGGGCCGGGAGATATAGCCCTAGCAGCAAACAGGGATAGTTCGTATAACTTTCATATGCCGATATGTTTGCGATACTGTCGTCACGTCAATGATGACGGGATCACAGCGAACTCAAGGAGGATGTCCATGGTCGAGCCAGCCGCTCCCGACACCGCCCGCCCCAGCATGCCGGCAACGCCGCCAGCCAGGCCGCCAGCCGCTCCGCCAACTGCCGCATGGCCGGCACATTCGCCACTGGATCCGGCGATCAACCACTTTCGTGGCGCACCGTGCTACCAGGTCTGGCGGCGCCATGACGCGTGGACCGCCGTCGCCGACGGCACGCAGTGGTCGGCCGGGCTGGCGCCGCGGTGGTGGGCGCTGCGCCAGCGGCACTGGCGGCTGCTGGCGACGGGGATGGGCTTGCTGGCGCTGGCCGGCGGCGTGGCGAGCCTGGGCCTGCAGGCGTGGTCGCTCCCGGCCTGGGCGGCATTGCTGCTGGCCGAGCTGGGCTTGCGTGTCCATGTGGCCCGGCAGGCCGGGCCGTGGCGCAGCGCGGCGCTGCAGCGCGCGGGCTGGCAGGCGGTGACCCGGCTGCGCGCCATCAGCGTGGCCGATGCAGTGACTACCGCGCAGATCCGCGCCGGCCGGCCGCCGCGCTGACGCGAGGCGGCGTCAGTGGCGGCGCACGCCGTCGATGCGCATCCAGTCTTCGTCGCGTTCGCAGCGCAGTTGCTCGAACCAGGGCGCGTAGCGTTGCAGCAGCTCCTCTTCCTGGCCGTGCAGGATGCCCGACAAGGCGATCCGCCCGCCCGGCGCCACGCGTGCGGACAAGGTGTCGGCCAGCGCATCCAGTGCCGACGCCAGGATGTTGGCAACCACCACCGGATAGGTCTGCACCGGCTCGTCCTGCGGCAGGTACACCGCCAGCTGCGCCTGCAGGGCGTTGCGCTCGGCATTGTCGGCAGTGGCCAGCAACGCCTGCGGGTCGTTGTCCACGCCCACCGCGCTGGCAGCGCCCAGCTTCAACGCGGCGACGGCGAGGATGCCCGAGCCGCAGCCGAAATCCAGCACGCTGCGGCCCTGCAGCTCGCCACTGCCGGCCAGGCTGTCCAGCCAGCGCAGGCACAGCGCGGTGGTCTGGTGCGTGCCCGAGCCGAACGCCAGGCCCGGATCCAGGCGGATCACCGCCGCGTCGGGCGCTTGCGCGGCCTCGGGCAGCGCGTGATTCCACGGCACGATGAAGGTGCGCGCGCCGAACTGCATCGGCTTGAACTGATCCATCCAGGCGCGTTCCCAGTCGCTGTCGTCGACCGTGCGGAACGCGACCTGGCTCCAGTCCAGCCCGGGATCGAACGCCTCCAGCGCGGCGAGCAGCACCAGCGCATCGCTGTCGCCGTCGAACAGCGCATTCAGCACCATCGTGTTCCACAGCGGCGTTTCGCCGACGCCGGGTTCGAGAATGGCGCGCTCGTTGCTGGTGTCGGCATTGGCGTCGAGCAGCGTCACCGCCAGCGCGCCGATATCGTCCAGCGCATTCTGGTAACGGGGCTGGGTGGCATCGGAGCAGGGCAGGGTCAGTTCAAGAAACGGCATCGTGGCGGTCGGGCAATTCGAAAGCGTGCATCGTAGACCATTCGTGCGGGCCGACCCTTGCGCAACGGTGCCTGGGTGCCTGCATGCGTCGAGCGCACGATCACGCCGACGCCGACGCCGACGCCGGACGCCGGACGCCGGACGCCGCACTGCGGCCGCAGCGCAGTGCCGCCGGCAGCTGCCGGCAGCTGCCGGCGGCTGAGGCGAACGCGCCGGCAACCAAACAGCCGCCGCGCGCCACTTACACCACACACGCGCAGATCTGCCTCCTCATGCACTCCCTCTTTCGCAACCCGCTCCGGCAGCGTCCGCTTGCGCGCCAGCGCGTGCGAATGCGGGTGCTAGACTCCGCGCCGTCGCTGCGGGGCTTTCCGCAGCAGGGTCGCCGCCGTCCATGCCGTTTGCTCGTTCCCGCCATCTGTGGCTGTTGCTGGCTCCCGTCGCGCTCGCGGCGGCGTGGTGGCATGTGCGCGCGCAACCGGACGATCTGCCCGCTGCGGCGCCGTCAGCGGCGGCAGTCACTGCCCGCGCAGGCGCGCTTGTATCGACGGCGCACGCGCCTGCCGAACGCGGCACTGCCCTGCAGCTGCCCTACCGCGATGCGGTGGACGCGCAGCCGGACCTGTACCGCTATGCACAGCAATTGCAGCAGCAGGTGCGCGCCGGCGATGCGCAGGCGGGGTGGCGCCTGAGCCGCGTCTACGATTACTGCGCCCCGTATGCGTCCAGCCCGGCCGGCTATGCCGCCGACAGCGCGTGGATCGCCGCCCAACACACGCCGGGGGTGGTGGCGATGCACGCCGCGCGCACGCGCGTGGCGCAACGCTGCGCCGGCTTTGCGCCCAGCGATGGCCTGAGCCCACGGCTGGTGGCGCAGCAACGCCAGGCGGCCGCGCGTGCGGGCAACCTGGCGGCCGAGGCGGCATTGCTGGCGCTGGGCGAGCCGCTGCAGCGCGCGCCCAGCTACAGGCGCGCGCTGGTGCAGCGCGTGCTGGCCTCGCGTGATCCGGAGGCCTACCTGGCGCTGGCGCCGGCGATGGGCGCGCGCGCCAGTGGCGATGACAGCCTGGCCGGCTATGTGGCCGGCGATCAGTTCGCCGAGCTGGCCTGGCAGGTGGCCGCGTGCCGGCTGGGGCTGGACTGCAGCGCAGACAGCACCCTGGTCACCAGCTATTGCGCCAACGCGGGCATCTGCTCGCGCGACAGCGCACAGGATTTCGTGTCGTTCGTATTCGATGCCGCGGTGCCGCGGCAGGGAGCAGACAGAGTGGATGAGATGGTCGATGCCTTGGTCTCCGAGCCGGGAGCGCAGTCATGAATTACCGTCGCCTGGCGCACGGCGCCAAGTTCTGGTTCTGGGTCGCGTTGTTCGTGGCGTATTCGGCCGCGGCCGTGGGCATCGTGATGATCGACACCGCCGATCACCGCTACCAGCCGCTGTCGGTCAAGTCCACCACGGTCACCGCCGACGAGCAGCAGCGACGGCATGGCGCCAGCCAGGTGGCCGCGGTGTACCGCGCCAGCAGCGCGATGCCGTTTTCGACCTTGCCGGCCGGCTCCACGTTCCAGGTGGTATGGCCGGATGGTTCCACCGAAACCATGACCGTGGTCGACCCGGCCTCGTCCAGCGGCATCGTGCCGGTGCCGGGCAGCCAGCAGCCGGCGCCGCGGCGCTGAGCGATGCAGCGCATCGCGCTCCGATGCGGGTGCGATGCGCATCCGCGCGGACGACAAGATCTGCGCAGCGGATCCGGTCGCACCCCGGATCCCGTAGGAGCGCACCCGGGCGCGACGAGGTTCCACCGCTAAGGCGCGGTCGCGCCCGGGTGCGCTCCTACGCATGGGTCGGCTGGCCGCGTGCCTGGCCTGCGTGAGGCACTGCCGGCGCGATGCACCGGGAAACAACGCAAAAAAGCCCGGTTTCCCGGGCTTTTCTGTGCTCTGCCTGCTGCGATCAGGTCAGCGCGATCGACTTGTTCTTGCGCTCGGCCAGGCGCTTTTCCAGGTAGTGGATGTTCTGCCCACCGGCCTGGAAGCCCTTGTCGCGCATGATGCGCTGCTGCAGCGGGATGTTGGTCTTGATGCCGTCCACCACCATCTCGCTCAGCGCCACGCGCATGCGCGCGATCGCGGTCTCGCGATCGGGGCCGTGCACGATCAGCTTGCCGATCATCGAGTCGTAGTTCGGCGGCACCTTGTAGCCGGCATAGATGTGCGTATCCACCCGCACGCCGGGGCCGCCGGGCGGATGGAAGGCGGTGATCAGGCCCGGGTTGGGCATGAAGGTTTCCGGGTCCTCGGCATTGATGCGGCACTCGATCGCATGCCCGCGCAGCACGATGTCGCTCTGCTTGATGGTCAGCTTGCGGCCGGCGGCGATGCGTAGCTGCTCGCAGACCAGGTCGATGCCGGTGATGCGCTCGGTGACCGGATGCTCCACCTGGATGCGCGTGTTCATTTCGATGAAGTAGAAGCGTCCGTTTTCGAACAGGAACTCGAAGGTGCCGGCGCCGCGGTAGCCGATGCGGATGCAGGCATCCACGCAGACCTTGCCGATCTCGTTGCGCAGCTCTTCGGTGATGCCCGGCGCCGGCGCTTCTTCCACCACCTTCTGGTGGCGGCGCTGCATCGAGCAGTCGCGTTCGCCCAGATGGATCGCACCACCCTGGCCGTCGGCCAGCACCTGGATCTCCACGTGACGCGGATTCTCCAGGAACTTCTCCATGTAGACCTGGTCGTTGCTGAAAGCGGCCTTGGCTTCGGATTTGGTGGTTTCGATGGCGGCCTTCAGCGCCGCCTCCGAATGCACCACACGCATGCCGCGTCCACCGCCGCCGCCGGCGGCCTTGATGATCACCGGGTAGCCGATTTCGCGCGCCACCTTGGTGTTGGCGACGATGTCATCGCCCAGCGGGCCGCCCGAACCGGGCACGCACGGCACGCCGGCGGCCTTCATCGCGCGGATCGCCTCGACCTTGTCGCCCATCAGGCGGATGGTGTCGGCCCTGGGGCCGATGAAGATGAAGCCCGATTCCTCCACGCGCTCGGCAAAGTCGGCGTTTTCCGACAAAAAGCCGTAGCCGGGATGGATGGCCTGCGCATCGGTCACCTCGGCCGCGGCGATCAACGCCGGGATGTTGAGGTAACTGTCGCTGGAGGCGGCCGGGCCGATACACACCGACTCGTCGGCCATGGCCACGTGCTTGAGGTTGCGGTCGACCGTGGAATGCACCGCGACCGTGCGGATGCCGAGCGTGTGGCACGCGCGCAGGATGCGCAGCGCGATTTCACCTCGGTTGGCGATGACGACTTTATCGAGCATGGGATTCGGGATTCGGAATTGGGGAGTCGTACAGGGCGCTGGGTTCGCGCAAATGTCGCGATTGTTCCAGCGTGCGGATCAATGCATTGAGCCTGGCAAACGTGCGATTCAGCAGATCGGCAGTTGCCGCACCGGGCGATGCGAACTGCAGGCGTGTTGCAATCTGCAGTTGCGTGTCCAGCTCCGCCAGCGAGCCTCGCGCCATCGAGAGATAGCGCAGGTATTCGGCGGTGGAGCGCCGTGCAGCACCTTCGGCGATGTTGGACGGTACGCTGATTGCCGCACGCCGCATCTGTGCTGTCAGTCCAAAACGTTCGGAATCGGGAAAATCGTGGCTCAGGCGGTAGATCGCTTCGACAAGCGACATCGCATCGCGCCACACCGTCAGGCGCTCATGCGGTCGCTCTTGCGAATCCCGAATCACGATTCCCGAATCCCGGCGCTTCAGCCAATCACAAACAGCGGCTGATCGAATTCCACTGGCTGGCCGGTTTCGCCGAGGATGGCCACGATGGTGCCGGAGACGTCGGCTTCGATCGGGTTGAACATCTTCATCGCCTCGATGATCGCCAGCGTTTCGCCGGCCTTGACCTGCTGGCCGACGGTGACGAAGGCCGGCTTGTCCGGCGAGGGCGAGGTGTAGAACGTGCCGACCATCGGTGCGCGCAGCACGTGGCCGTCCGGCAAGGCGGCAGCCTGCTTGGCGCCGCCGGTGGAGGCCTCGGTGGGCGACTGCATCGGCATGCTGGGCGCCGCCGCCGGGGCCTGCGCGAGCGGGGCGGGTGCGTACTGCTGCACCGGCGCGCTCATCACGGTCGTGCCCTTGGGCACGCGCGCCAGACGCACGCTTTCCTCGCCTTCCTTGATCTCGATTTCGGCGAGATTGGATTCTTCGAGCAGGTCGATCAGTTTCTTGATTTTGCGGAGATCCATACGGGCCTCATGAGGTGAATCGGTGGAGGTTGCCGGCGGCTGCCGGCGGAATGGGGTCAGGCGGCCGGCGCAGGTGCCGGCGATACGGGTGTCATGCGTCGCGCTCCAGCCGCGCGATCACCGCTTCCAGCGCCAGCCGGTAGCTGTCTGCGCCAAAGCCGCAGATCACGCCATCGGCCTTGTCGCTGAGATGGCTGTGGTGGCGGAACGGCTCGCGCGCATGCGGATTGGACAGATGGATTTCCACGAACGGCAACCCCACGCCCAGCAGCGCGTCGCGCAGCGCCACCGAGGTGTGGGTGAAGGCGGCCGGGTTGATCAGGATGTAGACGGTGCCGTCCTCGCGCGCGGCGTGGATGCGCTCCACCAGCACGTGCTCGGCATTGGACTGCAGGCAGGCCAGCGTATGCCCGGCCGCCTGCGCGCGGTCCACCAGGGCCGCATCGATCTGCGCCAGCGTGGTGCGCCCATAGACATCCGGCTCGCGGGTACCGAGCAGGTTGAGGTTGGGGCCATGCAACAGCAGCAGGTGGGCCATGACATCCGGGAGAGCGGAAAGGCCGGAAGTCTGCGCGATGTGGCCGATGCTGTCCAGATAGGCGAAGTTAGGCTTGTTTTAAACGTTTGTTTCAAATTTGGACGTGGCAGGCAGTGGTGCTGCTGCGTGGAACCTTGCGGGACCGCCGTTTCGCGGCCGGCGCCTGGCGCGGCCGGTCGGTCGATCGCAGGCCGACCACGCGCTGAATTGCCGTCGGGGCGTTTGCCGTGTCCGCTCGCGCGGCAGTGGGGCTGATTGCCGGCGCAACGATGAGGGCGTCGTGTCGATCCACGCTTGGTGTTCGCCGCGATGCCGATCAACATGGCCGGCAGCGACGTCCTGCCCTTGAATACCGACATCAGCGGTGTCAGCGCTGGCGCTGCCGTTGTCATTACCCGCGCCGTTGCCGGATCAGGCCGCCATGCTCGCCGGCGCGACGGCCGACGTGGCAGGCCGGCCGGCTCAGCGCGCCGCGCGCAGCAACGCATCCTCGGTGATGGCACTGGTCAGCACGGTCGGCAGCACCGCCGGCGGGGCACCGGGGCCATAGACCACGTACAGCGGCACGCCGACGGCCTGGTGCTGGTCCAGGAAGGCGCTGATCCTGGGGTCAACGTTGGTCCAGTCGCCTTTCATGTAGACCGCGTCGACGCGGCGCAGCGCGTCGCGGAAATCGGCGCTGCTCAGCACGTTCTTTTCGTTGGCCTTGCAGGTCACGCACCAGTCCGCGGTCATGTTGACGAACACCACGCGGTTGTCGGCGCGCAGGCGGTCCAGCAGCTGCGGTGAGTACGCCACCACACCCTCGGCGGCGGTGGCCGCCGGCAGGCGCAGGCGGGTGACCCCGACCACCGGCACGATCGCCAGCACCAGCATCACCGCTGCCAGGCCCATGCCGATGCGGTGGCTTTTCCAGCGGCTGCGCTCGAAGCAGAACAGGCCCAGCGCCAGCAGGGTGGCACCGACCAGCATCAGCGCCAGCGCGTCCACGCCGCGCTGCTTGCCCAGCACCCACAGCAGCCAGATCGCGGTGAGATACATCGGGAACGCCAGCACCTGCTTGAGGGTCTCCATCCACGCGCCGGGCGTGGGCAGGCGCCGCGCCAGCGAGGGAATGAAGCCGATCAGCAGGAATGGCAGCGCCAGGCCCAGGCCCAGCGCCAGGAACACCAGCATCGCCAGCAGCGCCGGGGCGGTGAACGCATACGCCAGTGCGGTGCCCATGAACGGGGCGATGCACGGGCTGGCCACCACGCAGGCCAGCACGCCGGTGAAGAAGTCGCCCAGCGGGCCATTGCGCGACGCCAGCGACTGGCCGATGCCGCCCAGGTTGCCGCCCAGCGTGAACACGCCCGACAGGCTCAGGCCCACCGCAAACATCAGGTACGCCAGCGCCGCGACGAACCACGGCTGCTGCAGCTGGAAGCCCCAGCCGGCCGCCTGCCCGGCCGCACGCAGGCCGATCACCAGCGCGCCGATCGCCGCGAACGACACCAGCACGCCCAGCGAATACCAGATCGCATGGCTGCGCGCGTGGCTGCGGCTCTCGCCGCTGTGGGCCAGGCCCAGCACCTTCAGCGACAGGATCGGCAGCACGCAGGGCATCAGGTTCAGCACCAGCCCGCCGAGCAGGGCCAGCACCAGCATCGCCAGCAGGCCCTTGTCGGTATGCGGCGGCTGGGTGCGTTGCGGATTGTCGGCCGAGGCATCTGCGGCCGGTGCCGCAGTCGCCGCGGGCGTCGGTGCCGGCGCCGGCTCGGCAGGCAGTTGCCCGGCGGGCAGCGGCGAAATCATCAGCGGTGCCGCCTGCGCCTGGTTCTGCGGCGACACGGTGCCGGCGGGCAGCTCCAGCGCCACGCGGCGGGTCATCGGCGGGTAGCAGATGCCGTCGGTCTGGCAGCCCTGGAAGGTCGCCACCAGCGTCGTCCTGACCGGCTCGGCGTGCTCGCGCAGCAGCGGCAAGGTGACTTCGGCCTGGTCGAAATACACCACCACGTCGCCGAAATGCTCGTCGCGGTGCGCGCTGCCCTGCGGCCAGCGCGGCAGCCCGGGACGCACCCCGCCGGCGCCTTCCAGCGCCAGCGAGGTGCGGTCGCGATAGATGTAGTAGCCGGGCGCGGGGGTGAAGCGCAGCAGCAGGCTGTTGCCGTCGCCAACGATCGCCTCGAAGCGGAAGGCCTGCTCGGCCGGCAATGGCAGGGCATCCACGCCGGCCGCCTGGCCGGTGCTGCCGAACAGGCGCGGGCCCGCCGGTGCGCGCGGCACCAGTGCGCCCAGGTTCTCGCGCTGGGTGGTGGCGGTGGCGGCGGGCGCTGAGGCCGTCGAGGCCGTCGCGGCCTCGGGCAAGCTCACGCGCAGTTCGCGACGTTGCGGCGGGTAGCACACGCCGGCATCGGCGCAGCCCTGGTATTGCACCTGCAGCACCGCGGTCCGCAGCCCGGCATCGGCCTTGCCGGCCAGCCTGGCCTGCAGTTGCTTGCGGTAGGTCTGCACCTGGCCGAAGAACTCGTCGTGCTTGCTCTGGCCTTCCGGCAGCGCCAGCTCGCCGGCGGCAAAGCCTTGCCCGGATTTGACGCTGATGCGGTGGCGATACAGGTAGTAGCCCGGCGCGATCTTCCAGCGCAGCGCGATGCTGTCGCGGCTGTCGGCGGTGGCGCTGAGCGTGAAGGCCTGGTCCACCGGCAGCAGGTCGGCCTCGCTGACCGCGGCCTGCGCGGGCAGGGGCGCCACCAGCGCCAGCGGTGCGGCGAGCAACGGTACGGCCAGCAGTGCGCAGCGGGCGATCCAGCGGGACAGAGACTTCATGGACGTCAGGATTCCTTGCGGGTTTCGGCCCGGACCCAATCGAGATACGCCGGCAGCCCGGCGCTGGCTTGGACCGCGATCGCCTCCGGCAGTTCATACGGATGCAGCGCCCGCAGCCGCGCGATGGCGTCCGGCACGCGGTCTTCCCAGGTCTTGATCAACAGCTGCACTTCCTGGCTGCGCTCGATCGCCCCGTTCCAGCGATACAGCGACTGCACGCCGGGCAACTGGGTGACGCAGGCGGCCAGGCGTTCGTCCAGCAGCGCGCGCGCAATGCGCTCGGCGCTGTCGGCATCCGGGCAGGTGCTGAACAATAGATGGAGGGAAGCGGCGCTCATGTGACCGCGCAGTGTAATCCCCTGTCTGCAGGGGATCGACCGCAGATTCCGGAACAGGGCGTCAACTTCGCCAGGCCTCGCGGCCTGGCGGCGGTGCCCACGCGCCGGCGGCTCGCGCATGCAAGGACGCGACGCGATGGCGATGTGCCGGATGAAGGGCACAACGTCGGACTCGCGGGCCGGCGGCCGCGCGCGTTCGCCGCGTGGGCGATGGTGTGGGTTGCCGCCGCAGGCCGACGCCCGGCCCGACGCCTTGCGCGCCGGGCCGGGCTGGATCACTCGGCCAGCTGGCAGCTGGCCGGCTTGGCCGAGGTGAACAGGCTCGACGTCGCCCATTCGGGGTGGTCCACGAACGGATTGCGGTTGCCCTGGAAGCTGAAGATCACCTGGTTGCGGGCGCGCTCGGCATCGTCCGGCGGGTCGGCCTGGTGCCAGGCCAGCAGCGTGGACAGCAGGCCCATGTAGGCCGGCGAGGCCGAGGTCTGCACGATCTTGCTGCGGTCGTCGGTGAGCTCCAGGTCCGGCTCGGACTGCCCGGTGGCTGCGTCGGTGCCACCTTCATAGCGGATCGCCATGTACATCACCGCACGCGCCATGTCGCCCTTGCGCTTGCCCCACACCTCGAAGGTGCCGCCGTTACCGTCGGGGGTGCGCACCCAGTTGGAATTGCCCGGATAGCGCCCGCTGCCGCCGCCACTGCCGTCGTTGACCTCGGTGACCCGCTCGCCGCAGCTGCCGGTGCAGGCCGCATAGGGCTTGTTGCCGCGGTCGGCGTTGAAGGCGGTGTCGGTCAGATACAGCATGTGGGTATCGGTGTAGGGCGCATACGGCAGGCCCTTGTCGCCGCTGGCACTGCCAAAGCCCAGCGAGTTGGGCCAGGTGTGCTCGCGGTTGTAGGTCAGCCCGCTGCCGGTGCCGGCACGGTCGCTACCCTTGGCGTAGCTGCGGTTGCGGTAGGCGTCCAGGATCCGGCCGCTGTTGTTGGGATCCTCGTCGGCCATTTCCAGGATGGTCCAGGTGCTGGTGCCCGAGCCGCTGTACGGATAGACCGTGTGGCCCTTGATCACGGTGTGCAGCGAGCAGCGCAACTGGCTGGCATTGGCGGTGTTGACCCGCCCGTAATAGCCGGTACCGCCGCCGCTGGCGGTGGCCACGGTGAAGGCGATGGACTGGTTGGCGGCCGGGCTCAGCCCGCTGGCATCGCGGATGGCGCTGGCGGTGATCGCCAGGGTGCAGCGCTCGCCACCCACCAGCGCGGTGTTGGTGGACAGGCTGAAGCGGGTGCCGCTGGTCGGGTAGCTCAGTGCCACCGTGCCGGAGCTGGCGCAGCTGAGCGCGAAGGCGCCGCTGCCCAGCGTCACCGCCTCGCTGAAGCCCACGCTCAGGTCGCCCGCGGCGGGGAAGCCGGTCGCGCCCTGGGTCGGGGCGGTGCTGGTGATCGTCGGTGCGCCGCCGGTTTCGCCGCCACCGCCGCTGCCGTTGAAGCTCTGGCCGCGGTTGCACGCGCCGAAGGTCTGCGCCGACGAGCCGGCCCAGCTGAAGTTGGCCGCGCTGCTGCCGGTGCCGGTCAGTTGCAGCGAGCTGCCGACCGCGCTGCTGTTGCTCTCGCTGACCGGCAGGGTCTGGCTGGTCACGCCGGCGGCAGGGCCGCCACTGCCGGTGATGGCGCCTTCGTAACTGAGGAACTGCACCAGCTGCCCGTTGGGATCGACCAGCGCCACCCCGTCGTTGGGCCCGTTCTGCACGCCGTTGCTGGCGTAGCCGACCGTGGCCACGCGCACCTGGCTGCCGCAGCTGGCCAGGCTGCCGGCCGGCACCGCAGTGTTGGCGTAGACCGTCGCCGCACCCGGCGTGCTGCCGTTGTACAGATAGATGCGGTAGCCGCTCAGCGATTCGCCGGCGGTGGCCACCACCTCCACGCCTTCGCCGCTGTCGCCGGAGGCGCCCGCGTCGTCGTAATGCAGTTCGTTGATGAACACCGCCGCGTGGGCGGCAGGGGCGGTCAGCGCGAAGGCACAGGCCAGGGGAAGCGCGCAGCGCAGGGACCAGCGCAAGGGGGAAACACGGGCACGGGACGGCAACCTCATCGACAGCTCCTTGTGATCGGGGAATGCGTTGCCGACTGTAAGACGTGCGCATGACAATCGGTGGAACCTGGTTCCATTTTTAGTGCAGCTGGCCCGGTGACTTGGCTAACCCGCTTACCGCTTACCGCTCAGTGCCCCGTGCCCCGTGCCCCGTGCCAAGTGCCAAGTGCCAAGTGCCAAGTGCCAAGTGCCAGTGCCAGTGCCAGTGCCAGTGCCAAGTGCCAAGTGCCAGTGCCAGTGCCAGTGCCCAGTGCCCAGTGCCCAGTGCCAAGTGCCAAGTGCCAGTGCCAGTGCCAAGTGCCCAGTGCCCAGTGCCCAGTGCCGCCAGGCGCCGCAGCCCGTTGCGCAGTCCGGTGGCAAACCCGCCCGCTCGCAGCCACCTGGCGAACTGCCCGCCGGCTCCCAGCGGCCCTGCCACCTGTGGACCGGGACTGCCCGGCGAAAAATTTTTTGCCCCCAGCCCTTGAAAGCTGCCCACACAGCACAATCTCTGGCCCGCACCCGCTCTGTCGGGTTTTTTCCGCGCGCTGTGCTGGCAGTCGTCACATGCGAGTGCTAACATCGCCGATAATTTCCAGACCAATCAATCACTTAAGAGGGTCTTTCTCTATGAGCATCAAGCCGCTTCACGACCGCGTTGTAGTCAAGCCGATCGAAGCCGACGAAGTTTCCGCCGGCGGCATCGTGATCCCGGACTCCGCCAAGGAAAAGTCCACCAAGGGTGAAGTCGTCGCCATCGGCGCCGGCAAGCCCCTGGACAACGGCAGCCTGCGCGCGCCGGTGGTCAAGGTCGGCGACAAGGTCATCTACGGCCAGTACGCCGGCAGCAGCTACAAGTCCGAAGGCGTCGAGTACAAGGTACTGCGCGAAGACGACATCCTGGCGGTCATCGGCTGATAGCCGTTGCCGGCGGGATTCGGGAGTGGGGATTCGGGATTGGCCACTGCGCTTGGCGCAGCTGATCCCGCATCTCCCCCGAACCCCGCTCTAGCCAATCCCCAATCCCCAATCCCAAATTCCGGAGTTACAACCAATGGCTGCTAAAGACATTCGTTTCGGTGAAGACGCACGTACCCGCATGGTCCGTGGCGTCAACGTGCTTGCCAATGCCGTCAAGGCCACCCTGGGCCCGAAGGGCCGCAACGTCGTGCTCGAGAAGAGCTTCGGCGCGCCGACCATCACCAAGGACGGCGTCTCCGTCGCCAAGGAAATCGAACTGGCTGACAAGTTCGAGAACATGGGCGCGCAGATGGTCAAGGAAGTCGCTTCCAAGACCAACGACAACGCTGGCGACGGCACCACCACCGCCACCGTGCTGGCCCAGGCCCTGATCCGCGAAGGCGCCAAGGCCGTGGCCGCCGGCATGAACCCGATGGACCTCAAGCGCGGTATCGACCAGGCCGTCAAGGCCGCCGTCATCGAGCTGAAGAACATCTCCAAGCCCACCACCGACGACAAGGCGATTGCCCAGGTCGGCACCATCTCGGCCAATTCGGACGAGTCGATCGGCAACATCATTGCCGAAGCGATGCAGAAGGTCGGCAAGGAAGGCGTGATCACCGTTGAAGAAGGCTCGGGCCTGGAAAACGAGCTGGACGTGGTCGAGGGCATGCAGTTCGATCGCGGCTACCTGTCCCCGTACTTCATCAACAACCAGCAGAGCCAGTCGGCCGACCTGGACGACCCGTTCATCCTGCTGCACGACAAGAAGATCTCCAATGTGCGTGACCTGCTGCCCGTGCTGGAAGGCGTGGCCAAGGCCGGCAAGCCGCTGCTGATCGTCGCTGAAGAAGTCGAAGGCGAAGCGCTGGCGACCCTGGTGGTCAACACCATCCGTGGCATCGTCAAGGTCGTGGCCGTCAAGGCACCGGGCTTCGGCGACCGTCGCAAGGCGATGCTGGAAGACATGGCCGTGCTGACCGGCGGTACCGTGATCTCCGAGGAAGTGGGCCTGGCGCTGGAGAAGGCCACGATCAAGGACCTGGGCCGTGCGAAGAAGGTGCAGGTCTCTAAGGAGAACACCACCATTATCGACGGCGCCGGCGACTCGGCCACGATCGAAGCCCGCGTTGGCCAGATCAAGACCCAGATCGAGGACACCTCGTCCGATTACGACCGCGAGAAGCTGCAGGAGCGCGTGGCCAAGCTGGCCGGTGGCGTTGCAGTGATCAAGGTCGGCGCTTCGACCGAAATCGAAATGAAGGAAAAGAAGGCCCGCGTCGAAGATGCCCTGCACGCCACCCGTGCAGCCGTCGAAGAAGGCGTGGTCCCGGGCGGCGGTGTGGCCCTGGTGCGTGCGCTGGTGGCGGTCGGTAACCTGACCGGTGCCAACGAAGACCAGACCCACGGCATCCAGATCGCCCTGCGCGCGATGGAAGCCCCGCTGCGCGAGATCGTGGCCAATGCCGGCGAAGAGCCGTCCGTGATCCTGAACAAGGTCAAGGAAGGCACCGGCAACTACGGTTACAACGCCGCCAACGGCGAGTTCGGCGACATGGTCGAGTTCGGCATCCTGGATCCGACCAAGGTCACCCGTTCGGCGCTGCAGAACGCAGCCTCGATCGCCGGCCTGATGATCACCACCGAAGCCATGGTGGCCGATGCACCGAAGAAGGACGAGCCGGCGATGCCGGCCGGCGGTGGCATGGGCGGCATGGGCGGCATGGATTTCTGATCCAGCCCCATCGGTTGTTGCAGCAAAAAAGGACCCCGCCGAAAGGCGGGGTTTTTTTGTGGCCGGTCGTGGATGCCGCAAGAGGCGATCGTCGATTGGTCGTGCCTTGTCCACGCACCCCCCATGAGCCATGACCCCACGACCCCACGACCCCATGAC
>NZ_QEZG01000003.1:0-250 GCF_003993495.1 Xanthomonas sp. BRIP62418 | reverse complement strand
TCCCTGGGGGCTCGGTGGCGGCATCCATGCCGCCACACGGTCCCGCAACCGGCAAGGGCACCGCACCAGACAATTGGTCGGCGCTCACCTGAAAAGCCGTCTGTCGTGCGGTATGCATCAGACGTGGAACCGTTGCTCATGATCAAACGAGGCGCTTCCAGCACTGCTCTTCCCATGCACACCGACCATCTCGACTGGTCCTTGCCCGCTCACCGTCGCGGGACCCTTAGCGGCATGGATGCCGCGCCGG
>NZ_QEZG01000037.1:0-184506 GCF_003993495.1 Xanthomonas sp. BRIP62418 | reverse complement strand
GGAGGGGGCGGTGGTGGTGGTGGAGGCGGTGGTTAGTCAAAATCGCTTCCGTGACCAGCCGAGCTTAGGAGATCTCATGGACAGGCAAGACGCTGCCGCAATGGCGGAAATGATGACGAAATTGAATGCATCGAACGCGTCGTTGCAGGAGACCATCACGGTACTGGCGACCCTGATGTCTTCGACGCAACAGCGCGAACAACGGTTGCGCGATGTGGTCGCGGAGCAACTCCAGTTGCTCCAAAACGCGGTGAGTAGCGCCGATCACAAGGTGAATCGAGTGCTGGAAAACGCGCTGCCGAGGCTGACCCAGTTGACCAATCAGGCGCTCGGCCAGACGCTGGAGCCTGCAGCAAGGCGGTTCAATGAAGAAATGGTCAATGCTGACCAGACGCTGCAGCAGGCCACGCAGCGCTACAAGCAAGCGCAGCATACTTTGGAGACTAGGGTCACGCGGCGCATGTGGATCGCCTCGGCCACAATGCTCGTAGCAGGCATCCTGGGCCTAGGGGCCGTGGCTTTCGCGTTGGGCATCATCAACGAGAAACGCAACGAATTGGTGCAGCTTCGCGCCTCGATTGGCTATTGGAAGCTAGTCTCTCAAGCAGACTTGGCGCCTTGCGGAGAGAATCGCCTCTGCGCAACGATCGAGAAGAGCGGGCCGCGCTATGGCAAACAGAAGCAATATCGAGCTGTAAATTTACGCTAATGAGCCCCTTGCGCTTTCACTGCAGCAGCATACTTGATATGCATCGACAGACCGGCACGCACCTTCAGTTCGAATAGGTCGCATTGGTTGCCAGGAAGACTTTTCGCTACGACATCTCCTGGTAGGAAGACTGCGTAGTCACCCTTTACGGTACGAGCGATCCTCGTCGGGGCACTGTCTGAGATCCATCCGACTTGATTGAGCGAATCGGTCAATGTTCTATTGTAGAGACGTTCAAAATGTACAGACGTTTCTTGGCTCTGGCACTGGTTGGTGCTGGTTGTCATAAACGACTTTGCTCTTCCTATGACGGTGCACTTGTGCAAGCGTGGGATGACCTCTACCACGCGGGCTGCATCGAGAACTGCTTTCAGTCTTGTCGATATGCATTCGCTGTGACCTTCAGACAAAGCCAGATTGCTTACCAGGTCGTCATTGGTGGTGTAGGGCGACCCGCATGCAGAAAGAACGAGAAGCATCGGAGGTAGGAAGATTCTCTTCATGGGTCACGTTTGCATTATGAGAACGCTTGGACAGTTGCTGTGAAATGCATCCTTGATCATTTCATAGAGCGTTTCTGGCACGTGGTACTGCAGGTGGTCCGGCCGCATCACAACAATCAAGTCATCGGCAAAGTTGTGCCTGTCGTGGTCGCTGAATTGATTCTGGCGCGCCGTCAGCCTGAGCAGCATTGCCGAACTGCCCTCATTGATCGTGGTGGCCAGCTTGTGCCGACCATTCAACCTCGCCAGAGTGGCGATCGCTGCGTTGACGCGAAGAATGATGTTGAGGTTCTGTCGGCTGATATGCATGGTCAGCGGCGACTTGAGCAGGCGGATGACGAACTGCGCTGCGCCGGAGCTGCGCTTGACTGGCAGCACGATGATGTCCGGCTGATCGACGCAGAATCCGGCCATAAGATCGTTGGTGGCCAGCAGCGCTGCATTGGCGGGGACCTTCTCAGGTTGAAAACGAGCCTTCACTTCGTCAAAGAAGGTCCGCAGGCTGCGTGAGCGTGCGTAGTCCAGCGTCGCAAGTAGACGCTCGTTTGAGCGGCCGACTGTGGGCATGTCCGGCCATTCGATGAGGTCGTTGTATGGAACTGTGTTGAGAGATCCAGACGGGTCCAAAATCGGCCTCAGTGCTGTCATTAGGCGCTCTGCGAGCTGACGGAACGCATCGTGTGGGGAAACGGCACGTTCGGCGCTCCAATCCAGCAACGGGGCTCCGTTTGATACTGAAGCTCCCTGAGCGAAGACTTCGGATAGGTTCTCGTTCACCGAGATTGCGTCGCGGGCCTGCCGCTCGATCGCCGAGAGCACGCTTTGGTAGATCCGATCGAGAGCGTCGACCGAATCCTCCAGCCTGAGTAGGTCCAAGACGACCGACTCCGGAATCTGCGGTAGGTTTGTTGGCGCGGACGTCGGCATCGCGCCTGACTTGAGGCCGACTCGTCGCTGGGCTAGCAGCGGATTCTTGGTCCGCCGTTGTATGGGTTTCTTGGAACGCATATGGGCAGTGTGTAAGGAATTGCTCAATTCTGGCGAGCCGGCTTTGCGTTCGTAAGCCGGGTTGGGCGGGCATTGAATCGGGGGCGTCCCTGCCCCGCCTCCTGACGCCTTAGCCCGTGCGGCGCTGCTGCCCGTAACCGCTCCCCTGCGGGCGCTGGCCACCGCCGGCGCCGCCGCGGGCTTCCTTCGCAGCTTGCGACTTGGTGTGCAAGTCGGCGGCGCGACGGATGGCCTGGTCAACTAAGTAGCCGTCCTTTTCCTTGAGCTGGTCCTTGCACGTCCGGTAGAACATGGCCAGAACTTCGCCCACATCGTCCGGTCCAACGTTGACGTTGCGGATGTCTTTCCCTTGCGCGATCGTGAAGCGAATGGCGCCGGCATACTGGTCCGCCGTTTCCTGCACTTCGATCCACTTTTCGTTGTTGGCGCCGTGGCCAGCAAATCGTGCTTTTGGCAGGAACCCTCGCAGGACTGCCGTGATGAGCTGCACTTCCTTTGGCACGCACATCAGGGTGATCTTGCCGTCCCAGTTCATGCCGCCGCGCGTGGACTGTCCGTTCGCCTTTGCGATGGCGATGTTGACCGTGTAATTCGTGTTCTGGTTGTTGACGCAGCGCTCGAACTGGATTGCTGTGTCCCGTCCAAAGCAGGCTTTCTGGTCGTACTTAGACTCCTCCGGTACGCGCGGGCCGCCAGAGCTGCCCTGCTGCTGGCGATCACGTGTGGGATGACTAACCACGCGGCGGTCCTCGTAGTCGCGGGCCTGTTGGCTCTGGCTGCGATTATCCGATCGCGGAGGCGGCTGGTGCTGGCGCTGCTGGCCACCATTCTGCTGCTGGTTATGGCGTTGCGGCTGCACATGGTGCTGGTGGCGCTCCTGCTGCGGCGCCGGCCGATGCTGTTGCCTGGCATGCTCCAAGTCCGAGGTCGTATCGGCATCATCGCCCGGAGGCGGCATGGAGTTGATGCCGCTGTTGCTCGGCGCACTCTGTCGCTGTTCCTGCTGGTGGCCTGCGGAAGGTGCCGCCGCACTCGACAGGCCAAGAAGTGCGGGCAGCCCCTGGGCACGAACTGCTTTGAAGCCGTCGCGCAGGTGGGCGGTCAGGAACTCGGTGGCGTTGGCATCACCTGCCTCAACGCTGGCTAGCAGGTCGCCAACCAGCTTCGCTCCCTTCAGCTTGCAGGTGGCATACACGTCCGACAACGAGATGGTATTGGAGATCGACTTGATGATGCGGCTGTGCAGCTTCAGGGCAAGCGACCATGCACGGATCTGACTGGTCGACGTAGCGTCTTTTTGCTGCAGTCCAGCGACCAGGCTCTGGCCATACTGCGGCGGAATGCTGGAGAACAGAACTGAGATTTCACCCGGGTCAAGCTGGGCGAGACCGGCCTTCTCCAAGAGGCCATTGAAGACTTGCGGACGGACGAGGTTGCTCATGTGCTGATCCCTGGCAAAAGTTTCCCAGCACATCCTTTCATCTTCTAATCGCACAGCCTGCGATCAGTGTAAGGAGCTGCTGTTCACTTCATTTGTACCAGCGAGCACGATCACTCGGAAATGAGTTTGGGGGAGAAATTAAGCGGCACAGTTAAAGTCTTAAAGCACCATCCAGTCGCCACCCTCGGTAAGCACTTCGTACGCCGTGCTGCCATCGGCCAGTCGGATGTGGAACGCAGGAGATGTCCCCACGCGACCGATCACTTCGCAGGTGCCTCGGCCGCGGCTCCAGATTTGAGCGCCCGGGGCAAGGGCGGAAATGTCGGTGAGTGGCCTACCTGCGCTGAGGGCCGCCAGGTGAGGAAGAGTTTCGATGCGAATCAGGCCTGCCATCCCCTTTGCCTCGATGTAGCGTTGGGCGACACGCGGGCTTCGGAGGGTGATGCAGTCCTGCACACCGTCGCGCACCGCCTCGGCTACACGCATCGAGATCCCAAGCTCGCCCTCAAACAGGTAGGGACTGGCGCGGCGAATGCCGTCGTTGGCGGGGGGAAAGTCCTCGTATTGCTCGATCCAGCCGGTGAGCATCGGATCCTCTGCGTGCTGGATCACCAGGTGGTGCTTGGCACGGGTCACGGCAACGTAGGCGAGCCGGCGCTCCTCCTCCGCGTCCAGGGGCGAGTTAGCTGGAACGACGCCGGCGTTCCAGCTGGGAAGGATAACCAGTGGGAACTCGGCACCCTTGCTTGAATGGACTGATTGAATGCGCACGTGTGGATGCTTGGGCGGCTTGTCCTTTTCGTGAGCGGCCATTGGTCCCAGTTCATCCAAGAACGCGGTCAGCGTCTCGAAGCCCTCAGCGGCAGCTCGCATCGCCTGTACATTCCGGACCTTCTCCTCGCCATCTTCGCGAGTGCGTGAGTGCTTGAGCAGAGAGTCGATCAGGTTGGTGTACTGGATGTAGGTGTCGATCACTTGGCCAGGGCGCAATGACCGCATGCCACCGGCACAGAGCATCTCCATGAAGCTTGCCCGGTCCTTCAGCATTGGCAGGCCCGTTTTCAAGCGCTCCATTTCGTGCTGCGTGACGATCGAAGCAATTTGCTTCACGGCCTGCAGCATGCCCTTCCCCACTGCCTGCGAGCCTTGATCTTCGAAGACCTCCATCGCGTTGACGGTGAGCATCTGGGTCACGGCATTCGACACAAACACCGTAGGAGCGACCATCATGGCCTGAATGAACCGCGGAATGCTTCGCGTAGGGAAAGGCCAATGGTCGGCGGCCATTGCCATGGCGCCCACCAAGCAGCCAATCTCAGGATTGTAGAGCGTTGCTTCACGGCCATAGACGAAGAAGGGGATGCCGGACATCAGCATCTCCATCTGCAGAGGGACCGAATGACTATAGTTGCGGCACAACATGGCGGCATCGCTCAGCGAACCGTTGGCCATGCGCTCCTGCAACAAGTTGATGATGAAGGCGTTGCGCCCCTTCACCGGGTATGTCAGTTCGACCAGCGTGTTGGGATTGCCTTCCTCAGCAATACTGATCTTGTCGTCGCGCTCTTTGTTGTTGACCACGATATGATTGGCGAACAGCGCCAATTCGTCACCGAATCGGAAGGTTCGTGACATAGCGAAGCGAGTGCACGGAGTAAAACGCGCGGCGAATTCGTGCACGATGTAAGCAACCTTGCTGCCGCGCCAAGAGTAGATCGCCTGATCGGCATCGCCGACCACCACCACGGTCGTGTCCGGACCTGTGATTCCTTCGAGGATGCTCATCTGAACTTCTGAGATGTCCTGGAACTCGTCCACCTGGATTTGCTGGTAGCGTCCGCGGAACAGGCTCCACAGCTCAGGGTTACCGCGCAACGTCACGGCAGTGTCGTAGATTTGGTCATCGAAGAAACGCAGGCGCCTGCGGAGACGCTCATTCTCGAACCTGATATACGCACCCACAATCAACGTACGGGCCTCGTATGGCATGTCGGTGCGATCGTAAACAGTACCGGGTGTGTCAAAGCAGCTCTTAGTCAGAGTCTTGAGCGAGTTCAGCATCTCGAACTGCTCCTGGGAGACGTAGACGCCCTTGCCCGCTTGGTCTTTCAGGGCTTGCCGCATCATCGCGTCTTCAGCCGAGGCTGAATCCTTTGGCTGAAGGGTCCTGCCGACATGGCCCTGCTGCTCAAGCTGCTTCCACATTGCCAAGCAGAACGCATGGTACGTCTTGACGTGGGGGATGACGGAAGTGCCCATGCGCCTGGTCAGGCGGCTGCTGAAATCAAGCTGGGCTTCCTTGTTGTACTGCAGGCAGAGAATCTGGCTTTCAGGAATGCCGGTGGCGATCAGCCGCCGGCAGCGCTCCACCAAGGTGGTGGTCTTCCCGGCGCCGGCAACCGCAGACACCAGTGCGTGCCCGGTGACGTGGTTTGCTACGGCAATCTGTTCGTCCGTGAATCGTCGGCTCATGTGTTCAGACTAGGCCATTTGGGAGTGTCGCCAAAGTGGGTTTGGGGGAGCATTGAAAGCCCCCCCAACCTTGGTTTCGGGCGCTGATTGCCGCTGCTACCGTGATGGGACCTTCTTCGTATACTCACACACGCATGCAACGCATTGCCCTCCTCCTCGCGATGCTGGCCAGCGCGCCCCTCGCCCTGGCTGCCTACGACGAGCCCCTTTCGGCCGCCCAGGCCTTCCGCCCGACCCTCTCGGCCTACGACGCGAACACCTTAGTCATCTCGTTCCAGATTCCGGAGGGGTACTACCTCTATCGTGACCGCTTGTCGATTATCGACACGGAGGGTTTTCAGCTGACAAGCTACCAGATCGGCGGCACCAAGGTGATTGATGATCCGGTCGCTGGGCGTGAGGAGGTGCTTGATGCCGGTAGCCGCGTTGTCGTTCGCGGCATGTCGACTGACCAGGCCTCTAGGGTGCGGCTACGGCTCAAGATGCAGGGCTGCCTGAAGGACCAACTCTGCTATCCGGCTGAGGTGCGAACACTCACGACACGATGACTCAGAATCAACAGGCACAAAAAAACCCCGGCAGATGGCCGGGGTTTTTCTTTTAGGTGTTGATGGTGTAACCGCGGCTAATGACGGCTTTCCCTAGAGGAATGCCCCACTTGTATGTCCAGCTTCCGTAAGCACCGATGATGCAGTTCAGCGGCGTGGCGTAGGGTTTGACCCTAATCTGAGGATGAGCGGATTCCAACGTCGACCGCTGTCGCTTCACTGCCCAGTATAGATCGGCGTTCGGCGTTGTCAGAAACAGCGTCTTACCTGGGCCAAGCAGATCAAGAATTGCCGTCAGGGCTATGTAAGGGTAAACCTTGAGGCTAACGTCGCACTTGCTCCGCATGTGGATTCGATTGGCCTTGTTGAAATGCAGTGCATATTGATCGCGTCCAACATGCTCAAGCTGATAGGCATACCATCGCTGCTTGGCGTGATGATGATTGCTGGCATGCATGGGGCGCGGCTTCGCGTGGGTGAAGTACCGGCAAAGGATGGCTGCTAGGACACCAAGAACGCTGCTTGTCAGCGCACCTGTTACCAGATACAAATTCAATCGTAATTGGTAGTAGGAGTAGATCAGATTAAGGCGATTGGCAACTGAGATAGCACCTAGCGTGACTAGTAGTGCGCACGACAGCAAAAAAACATAGAGAGCAACGACCATCATCTGTTGATCGGAAGGCCACCGCATGCGTACCCGTTTGTCGAACGCAACCCGCCAAAGCCATTCCATCAGCGGACACGTGACACGCCAGAGCCAATCGATCAGGGGGATGGCTACAAATAGAGCAAGGAGCAGCAAATTCTGCTGAGGAGTGAGTGACATAGGAACCATAGTAGAACCCCGGCCTGTCAAAGCGCCGGGGTGATGGGGTTGGATGGATTAGTTTAGTGAAGCGCGCAATGGTTCGAGAACCTGTAGCACGATCGGAAGCTTGCGAGCTTCCTCAAGTCCGAGGGACCGGAGGACGTCGTTCCAGTCAACCGTCTTCTCGCCAGGGGCGGGAGCGAACGGCGGTATGACGCAGACAGCCTTCTTGCCTGCTTTTCGGAGGCGGGCAACAAGTTCGGCCGCTGCGGTTTGGCCGACTCCGTTGTGGTCTCGATCAGCCCACACAATTACGGCCTGCACGTAGTCGGGAACCTCTACTTTCGTCATCTGGTTCTGGTTGAGCGCGGACCAGGTAGGGTAACCAGCAATGGCGCGGGCAGCCAAGGACGACTCGATGCCCTCCCCGATCATCAAAACGGGATGAGGCTCGGTGTCGAACTTGACGGCACTGCCTTCGATGGGGTGGGTAGAGATGGAGGATGTAAGCCGACGTACAGATTCGACGTTCGCCTTCCGCCCATCATTGGTGATCCATGTGCGGTGCAAGCCACAGGTACGTCCGTTGATGTCCGTCATCATCGCCACCATGGCCGGCCCTGTATGCGTCACATTGCGTTCGGTGAAATATTCCAGGGCAGGATGACAGCGAAGCACATTAAGCGGCCCACGCACTTCGTGCAGCTGCCGGTTGTAGAACCAGCGCCGAACGGGTGCAGAACGGTCATCGGTCAGGGGTAATGCATCGCCCCAGATCTGCTGAACGATCTTCTTGTTGAAAGCATCCTTCCGCGCAACTTCGTCAGGATCCTTGGCCTTCACGTATCGGACCGGAAGGTTCGACGCGTCGAAGCGACCACCAAGCGCCTCCACCAGCATCTTCTTGGCTTCGAAGAAGGTGCACCGGCGGGCGTGCATCAACAATGCCCATCCGTCAGTCCATTTGCCACAAGAGCAAATGGCGCCGCCAGTGTCAGCGAAATCCTGAAAAATACGGAAATCGTTGACACCGCCGTGAAACGGGCAAGTGATGTGGTGCTGGTGTCCTCTCTCCACGGCCAGATCCAGGCCAGGAATGAGGCCCGGCAGCACCTGGTCCCAGCGGCCCTTCAGTGTTTCGTTGAGCAGTCTGGTTTCGTGTTGTTGCTTACGCCGGTATTCCTGTTCTTCTTCTGCGGTGCGAATGCGGTTCATGTCGGCTCCTTAGGTACGCGGTTTTTGCTTGGCAATTGCGATCAGCACGCCGCTGTTGCATGGCGTGTTCTGAGGCGTTTTGAAGTGCCCGGTTCGGGCGTATTGAGGTGGTTCTAAAGGTGTGATTGATTCGGTATTGGCGGGCCGATTCCCGTTCGTGAGGCGAGCCTCAGAAAGTGCATCGGCAAGCTAGGGGCTTGCCCATGAACTCTCCAGGCCAGGAGTCTCCCCAACCAGCCTGATGGCCGGTTGGGGATGTCCTGTGTCAAGCCGCTCGCATCAACTTGCGGCCAAACAACTGTGTAACAACCTCGGGGAGTTGCGATATGTCGGTCAGATCAACCCAGTTCTCGAAACCGCAGACGTTACGCGCACCATAGGTGCCCATCACTGCAACTTCGATACCCAGGCTCAAGGCGTACTCAACGGCTGCCTTGGTGGATTCAACGCGATCGCTATTGGGTTCACCGTCGGTAGTCAGGATCATCACCTTGCGTGGCTTGCGCTGCGCTTGGAGCATCCGGATACCCAGGTAAACACCATCATCCATCGGCGTGCCGCCAGATGCATGGAGCTGGAAATGACCAGGTACATGCTTTGCCTTGCGTCCGAATGGAAGGATGATGTTGTTGCGCGGGAAGGTGAACGCGCCACAAGTGACGCCTTCAATTCCTTCCAGAGCCACAGCCGAGGCATAGACTGCCTCACACGTTAGCTTGATCTTGCTTCCGGACATCGAACTGGATGCATCCAGGCCCAGTACGACCGCGGTGTCCAGTGCAATCTCTTCTGAGACCGATTTGAACACCCGGCTATCGCCGACAGCTACACGATGGATGTGTGAGGTCGACATTCGACGTCCGCGCCGGTGGATGCTCACTTCAGCTGCAGAAATGGCTTCCATGTTCCGCCGGAACGAGCGTCGAAGTGGACTGGTTACAGCCAAGGCCGCACCCATGTCGCAATCCGGATTGGCATTCGTATTGATGGAGGTGGTGACGTTAGAAACGTTGACGTGCATGGCTGGGCTGTCGATCTTGAGTTCACCCCGCGAGCGGGGTGCCACCTGATTGACCACCTGTGCCAGCGCATCCTTGATGGCATCTGATCGTTCCCCGGCCCTCTTGTCCGTGTTGGAAGGGTCAAGAATGGACTGGAGTGCCGCCAAGACCGTGTTATCGCCTCCACCCGCCCCGTCGCCGGGACAGATTTCGTCGTTGCCCGTGTTCCCTAAGTCAGGCCTGTTGCTCTTGCCCTTACTGGCGCCGCCCTTCTTACCCTGGTCACTGCTAGAGCCTTCAGAGGCGCCCTGCTGGTCGTCCTGGGCATCCTGCTGGTCCTGGCTATCGCCAGAGCCCTCAGAAGCACCATGTCCGTCCTGCGGAAGGTGATCGCCTTGCCCCTGCTGTCCCATCTGGTCAGCCGCCCCGGAGGGTTGCTGGCTTGGCCGGCGCTGCTGCTCCACCTCTTCCTTGGCCTTCTCGATGAACTTGGCTATGTTCCTGGCCATGGTCAGCGAATCGGCGGTACAGGAGAGCTGGTCCAGCTGCGGGAGCATTGCATCCAGACGCGTCATGAACCCCTTGGAAAACTTCGACTCACAAGTCGCATAAGCCTCCAAGGCCAGCTCCTTCGTGCCCACGTCCCCGCGATAGTCGCAGTAGAGCCGGTACAGCAGGTAGCCGGTGAGTGCGCCCATGGGAGTGGCTTCAGCCGTCACATGGGTGTACCGATCCATCAGGTAGAGCGATTGGGTAAGACTGTCGAGGAACTTTCGGGTGTTCGGCCACTTTCCGATGAACGCATTCTCCATGCGCACGTCTTCGATGATCCCAAACAGCGAGTCCACCAAAGGGGTCACGCTCTTGAGATGCGCCAGAACCGAGAAATCCGATTCTGATACATGCCCCAGTTCGTGGTACCCCAGCCCGTATGCAAGCGACGACATCAGCAAAAGCGTGTCGATGTCGTTCTTGTTGTCCGGAATCGGCAGGTTCATCAGTTTGATGACCTTGCCGTCAGTGGAACCGCAATCGCTTGCACCGTAAACCACATGCACCTGGCATCCCGTGGCCGAAGCCAGGCCCGTCAGTGCAATGGGCATGCCGCCCAGCGTTGCCATTGCGGAGCGAACTGCATTTTTGGGATCCAACGCACCGCCCGTAAGGGCGGTGCGAAGGATGGTCCTGCATTGATTCTTGTCCATGTAGTGACCTCAGATGTTTTGCGAGAACAGCTGGCGGCGTGATTGCGACAGACTCTGGTTGGCCACCATGACGGCTGGCTCTACCGAGGGGATGTCGGAATACGTTGCAGGCTGCGCCGTGGTCGATCCTGCAAAAAGGGTCGGTTGGGCGGGGGTAGTGGGAAGCTGGGGTGCGTTGGGGTTGGCCGCGAAAGCCTCGCCAATTCCAAGTGTCGTTTCCGGATCCATCAGCTGACGCAGCACCGTAGAGCAGGTGCTGGTCTGCTGTGCATTGAGCGGACCGGTGAACGGAAGACTGGAAAGGATGACGCGCAGAGAAGTGACGGTCGGATACACGCGAGCATCCAAGAAGGAGTAGTCACTCAGCTTTTCCACAAGTCGGGTGACTTGCTTGACGGTCGCCTGAGTGACTGAATCCTTGAACCGACGCTTCCCTTTCGGGTTGCTGGGCTCCACCGGAACCATGAACGAATTGAAGAAGATGTCCCGAGCCTCGGCCGCTACGTCTTCCATCAGCCGCGGCGTCGCATTCACCATGATGGTGTTGGCGAAGTGCGCATTGATGGGATCTGCATCGTTCTCAGCAGGGGCGGTGATTTTGAAGACGCCCACCTTGAAGGCAAAGCGCTTACGCACTTCATCGGCGGTAAGGCGCCCCTTCATAAGGAGTTCCTTCCATTCGACAGGCGCTTTATCGACCTGCTCCATATAAGCGGACTGCAAGAAAGCGATGAATGAATCGACCTCAGCAATGAACTCTGCTTCCAGCTTCGGCAGTTCGTTGAGTACCGTTACAGCACGATCCTCATTCACTGCCACGCAGTCACCGATCAGTGAAAAACCCTCGGTCTTCAGCAAGCGCTCAAGGCGCTTACGCAGTTTCCGCGGTCCTGCCAGGTACTTTTGGTCCACCAGGTTCTTACGGCCATCCGATGCGAACTGCTGCGGCGGAAGGGTGGATGCAATGTCCTTGTAGTCCAGATCGCGGTCGATCTTGAGGGTTCCCGACCAGATCGAAACCTGGGGTGAAAACATCACGAGCTTACTGATGGGCGAGTCTTTGATTGAGATGGTCATGGGAATCTTCCGGGTGCGCGACCCACAAGAGAGATGACATCCCGATGCGCAGGCGGGATGTTGGTCCCGACTGAACAGATAAAGTCCCCAGGGGACATTACTGTCCCGGTCGGGTAGTTGAGCAGGCTAACGTGGCCTGTGGACGTAAGAGCCAGGGGCTCAAAAGGGTCTTTCTGCTGTCGCCGGCGGAGGCAGGAGAAAGACCCCTCGGAGAGGGGTCTGTTGGTGGTCAGAGCGACATTGAGAACGCAACCCTCCCTGCCCTTGGCGCTGGCGGAGGAAGTGGCTTCGCAATCAAATCGAGGTGGCACAGCAGGGAAATGGCTTCCACCGGCACCTTTCCAGTTCGATGTACAAGGCGGAAAGCTTCCTTGACATCGAAGGCATTGGCGTCAGCGTCGGTAGCAGCTACATCAACAGCGCATGCAGACATCGCGAAAAACACCGGGACAGCCTGGTGCCTTTGCCGCTGTGGCACATACGTGGTGACTTGGACGCCCTTGAAGTTGTTCTTGACGGCTGCAATAAATCCGTCGAACTCAAGGTCGAGGCCTGAAGGCCCCGGCACGTCCTTCACTACCACGCCCGACTGGCGGACATCGATAAGGAAGGCGTGGACTGCGTCCATGTCGAGGAACTGGGCTGTGTAAAAATCAAGCGGTTCCTGGGCTGCATCGAGCATTTCCGAGAAGTATCCCTGAGCAAGGTACGAGCCAACGATCTCGTTGATCCGGTCCTGCTCGGGGACTTTTAGTGCACCGAAACCCTCGACGTCCGTCTTGGGCCTCTTTCCGGGCTTGGTAGTTGTGATGGTAATACCGACATTATTTTTGGAGACCTCGACACTTTTGAATGTGCCGTCGGCCTCCCGCTTGCGGAGGATGATCGGGGCCATGTGCTACCCCTTATACGAGGATCGTTTCGTAGAGGGCCTTTACGGCTTCCTTTTCATGATCTGGCATCAAGTTGGTCAGGACCGGGCCTAGGGCGTACAGCCCGGGTGAAACGCCACGGTTCAGCATGTAGCCGAAGGTCGATTCCAGGTACAGCCAGTCGATCACCATCGAGCGACAGAAAGTACGAGACAGCTGAACGTTCTGATTGCCGATCTTGGTGGGCGTCTTGCCCGCATCGCGCAGTGCCACGACAAACGTGGCCTTCTTCTTGACGACGCCGGCATCGAGATCCGGATACAGGGACTGGATGAAATCAGCCTCCTGGTCCGCCGTTGGGGAGTCGTACACCATGCTGAAGAAGCGACGCAGCACGCTGGCGTTCTGGCCGCGGGTACCCGCGAAGGCATCCGTGGGATCGTCCAGGAACTTAGAGTTGCAGGTAGCGTGGACTTGGAATCCGCGCTTGGCGTGGATGACTTCGCCGGTTTCCGTAATGACCACCGTGCCGGTATCGAAGAACTCGTTCAAACCCAGCAATGTGCTGGGCTTGGCCGCGTCGATCTCGTTGATGACCAATGGGATTCCGTGCTTAGCAGCCAGAGCACCGGCACCGTATTCGATGATGGTGTCACCACCAACAATAGAACGCGTGTACAGCAGGTCGGTAGGCTCCATATCCGCCCGCATCGTAACCTCGATGCACGGTATGCCTTGGATGGCAAGCCGTTGGCGAATGTGTGTGGTCTTACCGGTGCCGCTATCCCCGCTGACCAGCAACCCTCGACGCGGCTCCGCGTCATCACGCGACCACTCACGAGCCAAAGCCATAGAGAACAGGCGGTCGAACTCGATGTTGTCGAAGTGAAAGTAGGGGTTCAATGCCGATAGGTACGTGTGGTTCTTCGTACCCACTCCGACAATTGTGTCAGCGTCGCCGATGGTCAGACCGATTGCCTGCATTTTGCTGACCGCGACCCTGTAGTCCAGGGGTGAGGCTGCCAATGCGTTGGTATCGGCGAACGGGTCGTTCGCGGGGATAGTGATAGCTTCGAGATTAGAGTTGTACATGGTGGACTCCAGTGTGGAAAAGGGGAGTCCGCCCGTCGGGGAGAATTCTCCCCAGTAGGGTTAGTTGTAGTTATGCGACCTGGCTCGCGATGCCTGAGGGCACGCGAATCGTGGAACGTCCAGCTTTCGGCTCGAAGTCGAACATCTTGCAGAGCCCCAGGAAGGAGAACTCCGATTCGTCCGTGCTGTAGAGCCACATCAGCGCATCCGCATCGCCACGTTCCGCTGCCAATACTGACTGGCGGAACACGTCGTAATGGAGTCGCTCATGCTTGTACCGAGCCCGAACCTGTTTCAGGATTGCATCCCTGACAATATCCGGATCGACGTTGCTGACGTAGCAACACGTCTCGTAAGAGAACGGGTCGTTCGGTCGGCTTGCGGTCATCCAAACAACCAACTCAATCAAGCGGGCGTTGTTGGTTGCCCAGTTCTGCTGGAAGGCCTCTTGGAAGGCTGTCAGCATTTTCTGGTGGATGATGATGATCTCCTCGCGACTAAATTCCGTGTCGTTTCCCCTGACGCGCGCCTCGCTGTAGCGAGAACAAGCAGGCTTGGAGACATACTCGACGACGCGCTCAGTCTCGCGGGTCCGCATTTGAAGCCTGTACTGCAAGGTCTTCTTACGATCCTTGCCAGGCCGCCTGATACGAAATGCATCCTTGGAGAATCGGCCCTGCTTCTTGCGAGAGCTGATCAGAAGGTCAAGCATTCCGTCCCGAGTGTAGCGATGACTTACCTCGATATCCGAGTCCGTCACCGTGATACTGAACAACTGGGGCTGTATATCGTGGCTGCCCTGACTGTTACGCCGCTTCTGGCGCTTGTGCTTGCGATCTTTCATGGTGTCTCCGTCTTGTCGATGAACCGGCTAAGACGAAGCCCCAGAGTCGGGAGTTCGTCCCGACCGGGATTGATGTCGTGATTTGAGCTTCACGGAGCTGTCAGACCAGCTGACAAAATCGACTAGGGCGACGAAGCCCACGATCCCGATTGACTTGGATTGCCTCTACGCTCGATGAAAAGCGCACACGCAATCCCGCCGTGGGAAGGGCACTGGAATGAACAGGGACGTTTGCCCAGAACGGGCGCTGTTGAAAGGTCGGAGACCTGAATAATGGGGCTTTAGCGGCGCCCAGACCGGCGTGTCGATGCACATCAAATTTAAGGGTGCGCAGTTGATGTGTCAACCGGTTTTCGGAAAAAAACCGGGATCGCATAAGCGAATCCCGGCACACTGACAAAAACAAGTTTTCTTCACAGTCGTCTTGTACTTCTCCGACTACGACTTTTTAGTTCTATGCTGCACGTCGTTGGAATGGTTCTCGAACAACAAGACCATCCATCGATCCGACCATGCATAGGTTACGCATATCACAGAGAGTACATGGAGAGGAAAACGCACTGAGTGGCCTTTTTGGAAACTTCCCTGCCCTGATGTTCCGGCCAGTTTCAAGCCGAGATTGCATCCACTCCAGCTTTTCTTCCTCACTACGCATCCGCACAACACAAGGCTTTTCGACCATCGGACCAGTTGCACCGCGCTTGACGGGCACCTTGCGCTTCAGTAGCTCAACGAACATGGTGCCGTCGAGCCGCTCAAGACCCATTTCCGCCATGAACGCTTCAACCACTACTTGATAGCCGGTTAGCTGCTCAGATAGTAGTGCAAAGCCCTCAAACGAAGCCTGAGCCGGTGTCTTCCAGTCGCAGACGAATATCCAACCATCACGCTTACGGCGCAGGATGACGTCGATGATAGCGGTGTACTCAATATTCTCAGGCAGACCGATCTTGAACTCGCGTTCAAGGATCGGCTCACCCTTGGCATCAAGGACCACTTCATACTCGCCTTGCTTCCAGAACTCGTCGAACCTTTTCATCATCAACCTACCGCAGTCGATGAAGTCCTGGATGGACCAGTTGGCAGGAAGCCGAAGGTTGGTCGCCGATGCTCTGCGCACGAACTCCTGCTCAAAAAACTCAGGAGCCGTGAACAGTGCGCCGTCTATCTCCGACTTCAGGTACAGGTGGATGGCCGTGTGCACAACCTTTCCGAACATCGTGGCCATGCTCTCCTGGATACAGGTGAGTCGGTCGATCTTCGTCAGCTTGTACTGCCGCGGACAGGTTAGGTAGGTAGAGTCAGACGAGAACGACAGGTATAGGGTTTTCTGCATGGCATCAACCCCTCCCATTAGCTACAAGGCGCATTCGTACCAACTCTGCCTTCGCGTCCGTGTCGTCGTTCAGTTGGCGAACGTCCTCCCCCGCCAGCTTTGCGAAGTGCGTGAGCTGGTTAAGGAAGCGAGGATCGATCTTGCTGTTGTCGACTGTGGCCACGTCCGCCTCAGCAGTTTTAACCTGCGAAGACGCGCCGGATTCGGAAGACTTGCTCTTGGCATCTACTTCCACCGATTGCACTACTTCTTGCGAAGTAGGTTGCTCGATTGCGGACTCAGCTTCCGAAGAGGAGATTTGGTCAGCACCAACGTCCGAATCGTCGCCCTCCGCTCTCGAAGCCGTCTGGGAAATCGGACGGATCTGAAGCACGGCCTGGGCAGCAGCAGCTTGGTTAGCCGATTGCGACACAGAAGCGACCGGTGTGGATGCTGCCGCCTCTTCAGGCTTCTGCGGAACGAAAACCGGGTTTTGCCCCTCGGGTGAGCTAGGAAGGCCTGTTCCGCGATACAGCTGCAGCAGTGCTCTCTTCAAACCGAGGTCCGTTGAGTTGATGTTGTGGATGCCCTGCAGGATGGAGACCGCGTGGATGACCTTTCCTTCAGGGTCAGACAGAGTTGCAGTGACCTTGACGACCTGCAGCATCGACGGCACGTCTCCACCGAAGCTGGTCTTCACGGTGACGCCGTTCTCCACTAGAGGGTTGGCATAGTCGGGCAGCTTTAGACCCTTGAGGACAACCATGTCCGTTGTGACGGACCAGCCCAGTTGGGGGTCGAAAACCCTCAAAAAGATCGGCGTGAGGTAGTCCGGGGTCCATTCGCTCATTTCCTTCCCATTTATGACTACGGGATCTCCATTTGCGTAACGCCACGGCTGAAGCCGGGACCTGTCCAGCAATGTTCCACTGAAAGGACCGTCGGTGACTTGATACTTTGCAGACATGATTTATCTCCACAACCCAGGCACGCATGCGCGCGACCCTCCTGGGTTGAATCGAACCCAGGGATGGGTGTTGAAGGCTAGGTTCTGGTTACCACCGGCACAGGTTCAGGTCCACTGAGCCGCCGGCTTCGGCAGAGCTCATCCCTTTATCCCTGTAGAGGGCGGCAGCGTCACTTGTGTAGCCATGGCTTTGGCCGGGCGACGCGTACTGGTGCGTAGGAGCAGGTGTTGAAGACTCAGGCGGTGGTTGGGCGCCTGGACGTTGCACTGCTAATACCCGCGGAGCGGGTTTGACCGGGGTCCGTTCCTCCATTGGAGGCTCAGACTCGATCATACCTTCGGGGCCACACTGCATGGATTGGGCTGCCGGTCGCTCATCGCCCATCGCCTCGATCGAGGCAGCCTCCAGGTAAATCGAGGGACTGCTCTTTCCAGGCGCAAGAGAAGTACGACTGCAGATCCCACCAACTACAAGCACGGCCCTCCCCTTGTACAGACTGCGGGAGAAAAACACTGCACCCTTTTCCGTCGTGTTCATCGTGACGGTGAGGAAAGTAGTTTTTTCACTGATACTGGCAGCGTTACGCTTGTGGTTTATCGCGATAACGAACTCGACGTCGAAACGACCTGGCCTGTCATCTGATTCCACAATCTGAGCGTCTTTTGTTAGACGACCTGATACAACGACATTGTTGATACTCATGATGATGATCTCTCACGGTTGCATAGACACCCAAGGGTGCGAACCAAAACGGTTCTGAAATTGAAGGGGGAAAGAACCCCAGTTTTTGTGTGGCAGGGCCACGCAACCGAGAGAACACCATGGTGTCCTTCCTCAAATGCTCACTAGAGCGCTTGAGGAAGGACACCCGACAGGGTTGCCCTGCCGGGTGTCTAGGCCGAACTCCTGCTCATGCTCCGGCCGCCACGCGTGCAGGCACTAGACCTGCCTTGCGGATCAAACCATTTTCGCGCGCAAAGGCTCGGAGAGAGTTCATGTCCATTTGGTTCGACAACCCCTGCTCCAGTTCAGCGTGGCTGTCCAACGGTTCACGGTCGAGCAGGCGTCCCATCAGGACGTTTACATCAGCATTGTTCATGATCTTCTCCAGTTGACGGGGCGGGTGTCCCCCGAATGCACCTCTGTGAAGTGCATTCGGTGGGAGACCCGCGTCCGGCAACGGGATAGGGGTGCAAGTCAGTCGCCTAGAACTCCACTGGCCCCGTAGGGCCAATGGAGTTGATGCAGATCCACTACATCAGCGATTGCAACCGGAGATATCGCCGCTGACTGCTGCGTCGATGCTTTCCTCGATGCCTGCGCCAGTGGCGTAGGCAACCAGGGGGTGCACCTTCTTAGCCGAACATTCGGTATCGATTTCCACTTGCTGGATCGCCGCTGCACGGGCCATGTCACTGTCGGTAACACGCATGACAGAGAACAGGACCAGGACTGCTGCAAAGATGACACCGACGATCAACCATGTACGGTCTTTCTGCTGGCGCTTGGCGGACAGGCGAATGGCTTGGGGCTTCTTGCTCATGGGTAGTTCCTCACCGGTGTGCCAACCGGATGAAATAGAAATCCCGGTGGCACTGGCCGGGAGGTGTGAAACACCCCCGGAGAACAAAAAGACACCCCTGGCGGGGAACTTTTGTTCCCCGTGGGATAAGAGAGACTGCACAGACGTCGCCGATCAGGGCGCACTTCACGATCAAAGATCGTCATTAGCCTGTGGAGGCTTGGATGCAAAACACAGTGGCGGGCGAAGCGCAAAGCGCAACGTCGCGTCGGCCAAAGTGGATTGCAGGCAAACCAGTGCCCAACTGACCCCCAACTGGGAGGGCAGGCAGACACAAAGTCACGTATCGGGATGCGAACAACACATGCCGTCAGATACGCGGCCAGCACGAAGCACAGCAACAATCGACACGATTGAAGGTAGGCGTGACTGGACTGGGTGACCGCTTGTTAGCGGTATCCACACTTGGTGGATCTGATGTCGGCGCTAGGCCGGTAAAAATGTCAGCGAGCTGACTTGAATAGACCATCTCAAAGGATGGATTCGGCCCCTTATTTTTGGAGGGTTGGGCCTCTGGACCTCTCATCGGGTTGGTAAGACTAAAAAGTCGAACACAACCAAGCTGTGTGAAAGCTTAGATGTGGCTCGGCTGGAGTGTCAAGGGCAGTTGCTCAATTGAAAACTTGTTTTCGAAAATATTTCTTGCATGCAACGAACCCCAGCAATGGAGGGGCAAAACGCCCGTTCAAACGCACATTCCGCGCAGTGTCGGTCTTGAAGAATGGCTATACGGCATCCGCCGTACAGGAAGGAATACCCATGAATGCTGTTGTCCAGCCCTCGCAGGACGCCCCGACGGGTGCGCCACCTGCACCAAAGCCCAACAACCCCCGTCCCGCGGCGGTTCGCACTGCTGCTGCCGCCGCCGAAACTGTCTCAACTGTCGCAGTAGTCCAGAAAGCCAACGCGTCTGCTCCGCCCCGCAAGCCGCCGAAGGGCATCGCCGGCTTCGACATTCCCGACGGCGCCTATCGCGAGAGTCTGTCAGTCACGCTCCGCAGCCTGGAGGTCGTGAAGCTCGCCGACGTCGGTTTCGCTCATGCACACGAATCGTTCTACAACATCGAATTCGTGCTTCCGCACTATCAGAACGAGAACATCGAGCGCATCAAGGAAACCGAGCTTTCGATGTCGGCTCTTGTCGGCGCTCTGGCTTCCGACTTGGCCAACGATCTGAAGCGTATGCGGCAGAAGGCCAAAGAAAAAGGCGTTAGCCTTTCTGGTGGTGGCTACGTACCCAAGACCGTCGATGTGCCGGTGTCCAGCAAGTACGCTGTGATGCTCCTCAACATCTTGAGAGACCTGGACGAGCTCTACTACATCACCAATTCTCTTACCTTCAATTCGGCCATGCTCAATGCCGAACGCGTTGCGATCACCTCGCAGTGGCGCAATCGCGTCAAGCGCTTCATTCGCTCCCTGAAGCACACCTACGTGATGCTGAAGGCGCGAGGCGATCTGCCGACCGATGCCGGTGATCGACCAGTAGCCACCGTCGAGCAACTGCAGGACGAACTGGACGATCTCGATGACGCCGCCTCGGGTGATGCCGGCCAGGCCGGTCTAGCAGCGGTCTGATGCTTAACCCTGGGCAGCAGCAAGCAGTCCGGGCCTCGGGGCACGCCATGATTTGTGCGTGCCCCGGTTCGGGCAAGACGACGGTCCTCAAGTTCCGGGCGTCCCATTTGCTCGAGCTCGACCCGGCCAGTCGTCTACTTGCCGTGACATTCACCTCCGCCGCCGCCGGCGAATTGGAGGAGCGCATCCGATCGCAGAATCCCAAACTAGGGGATCGACTGGTGTGCGGCACCTTTCACAGCCTGGCTAAGCGGCAACTCGAACGATCTGGAAAGCGCGTCAATCTTAAAGCGCAGGCCGCTGGCGCCATCATGCGATCCGCCTATTCCGAGGTGGTGACGCAGACCAACATCTATCCCTTCGATGAGATCGCCTCGAAGGTCGAATACTTCAAAACCCACATCGATCACTCTTTTGGTTCACCACAGAATCAGATGGCTGAGGAGGTCTACCTCCGCTACCGCGAACTGATGGCCGAACGTGGCTTCCACGACTTCTCGGATCTGCTGCTGCTCGCTACGCGCGGCATGGCCAAGGGTGCTGGCCACCCCGATTTCGTTGTGCCGTACAAAGTTGACTACATGCTCGCTGACGAGTTCCAGGACACGGATGACATCCAGTTCAAGTGGATCGCCGAGCACATCAAGCACGGCGCCAAGGTCACGGTCGTTGGCGACGACGATCAGTCCATCTTTGGCTTCCGATTCGCTGGCGGCTACAAATGCATGACCGAGTTCCAGCAGCTAACTGATGCCCAGGTGGTGAATCTAGACACGACTTACCGCTGTGCAGCCGAGATCCTCGCGCCGGCGTCCAAACTCATCGCCTACAACGCGGAGCGCCTGCACAAAAACTTGGTCACCGAAAACAAGGCACATGGACAGGTCCGCGTGCTTCGCTTTCCTGATCGTGGCGCCGAGAACACGGCGCTCACTGCTGCCATTCTGGACAATGGCGACTACGGCAACTGGGCAGTGCTGGCCCGAACCAACAGCCAGCTGGAGAAGGTGGAGCAGATCCTGCAGGAGAGCGGAATCCCTTCCACACGGTCCGGGCGCACGCCATTCTGGGAACTGGAAGTCCCTGCCCTGTTCCTATCAGTGCTTAAATCACTTGCCGCTGGCGACATGGCCGGCTTTGACCAACTGTTGCGCCGCGGTGGCGTTGATGAAAGCGATCTGACGCGTATTACCAGCCGCGTTATGGCCTCGCGCCCAGGTGCTCTGCAGCGCTTCTTGAACGAGCCAGACGAGTCGGACTCACCCATGGTTAAACGACTGGCCAGCGTGGTGCCGACGTGGGTGGAGATGGCCAAGGATCCAAGTCGTGTGGATCGGGTGTTCCTAGGACTCAACATGTTCATGAGCCGCAACATGTACGGCGCTCAGGCCAGTCGGGCCACCATCGAACGCAACAATCGACTACTCGCGTCTTGCGAGGGCAGCATAGCGCGCCTCTCAGGCACTCTTAAGCAGCGTCTGCAGCACATCCAGCGCCAAGCAGAAGGTACAGACGAAGATTCCGATGCAGTGCGTCTGATGACCCTGCACGCCTCCAAGGGACTCGAATTCAAGCACGTCTGGATCGTCGGCTGCGAGCAGGGCGTCATCCCCTCCAATCAGTCGCCAGTCGAAGAAGAGCGACGGCTGTTCTACGTCGGAATGACGCGTGCCAAACTCAATCTGTTCCTCAGCTATCAACGTAACTCCGACGCGCAGCCATCCGAGTTCCTGGCGGAAGCTGGCTTGATCTAGTGATCGTGCAGAAGGTCTGAGCTCGGAGGCAACCAAAGCTCGATCTTGCCGCGTTAGAGCTTTGTGAGGCTGCAAAGTTGGTGCAACCAGGTTCTCTGTGATTGCATCCAGCGCCTCTACAAGCACCGCTGGGCTGCCGCGCATTCTGGCTATGCCGGACCGGTCGCTAGCACTACCGCTCACCCGCGTAGCACCTGAGCAACACCTAGCAGCTCAGATCCGTGGTCTAGATCCTGACTCAATCACCGTGGATTTTCCCGGTGCAGATGCAGGTCGACCAGCTGGCCAGCGCCGGCATCGAGCACCGCCACCTGCCCCTGGCTGCGCCCAGCGCCGTCGCGGTGGCCACAACGTAGCGATCGCACTAGGTGCTGCAGCTGCCGGCCGCGTCGGCGACGTGGATCTCCTGCAAATCGATACCGTCAGCCGTCGAGCTGGCCAGCGCCTACATCGAGCAAGGCCGGGCAGCGGCGGTAAGTAAACCAACCTGCCCCCAGCCGGGCGAGGCGACAGCGAGGCGGATCCGCCCAGGGCGTCATCCAGGTCGAACCCTTGGCGACCACCAACGCCGGCATCGAGCACAGAGCCCGGCATTCCCTTTGGCGCAGCTGTTCGGACCCTGTGCGCCTTCGCCAAAGCCAGTCGCTTATTTCATGCCTCAGTCGCATCAAGCGTGACTCGTGACACCAGCAGTGCTGGGTCGCCTTACGATCGGTGTTGTGCTGGCGCAGTTGCGCCGCTTTCGGTGTCTCGTAGATTGATGGCAGTTGTCAAAAGCTAGCGCCATCAATTTTCCGCTGTAGCGCTTTCAGAAACGGCTGGTCACGCTAATGCTTCCTGCTGCACGCTCTGGCTGGCGGGACGTAGACGCTCCATGAGCGCTCCTGCGGACGCCAAGCTTACCCCGAGGTTGGCAGAGAGCGCGTGCGCATCGGCGCCAAGCTTCAACAGGTGCGTTGCTGCGGTGCCTTTGAAGCGACCTAGTACAGGGGCATCGCCCGCATATCGGTTCCAGGTGGACGCGATGGAGGTTGGTGCCATCTGAAACACGCGCTCCGCGTCCTTGCACCGGCTAACGTGCTTGTTCATGGCGGTCAGCACGGGGTTAGTCAGGAAAACGGGCTGGGGGGAGTTGGCCACGTACACCGGATGGATCAGGTCAGGGCTGTCCGTGTCAATCGACGCCTCGAACGCGCTCATGAAAGCGCCCATCGTTATCGATGTCAGGGTCGCAGGCTTGATGCCAGTCAGCAGAATGATGTGGCAGGCCACCCTGTAGTTCACCGGAAGCTTCGTCACCAGGGCGGCCACCTGATAGGACGACAGAGGGATTTCAAGTGACGTCCCAGCGATGAACGGCTCATACACCACAGCTTCCGCCGGCCACAGGTCAGCCCAGGCCATCGCCTGGTTGAGCATGTGAAAAGCGGCTGCGGCCGAATCTAGGGAGCGAAGTGCCGCGCCTTCGCGCAGCGTCCGCCGCGCATCCTCCTGTTTCAAGGTGCCACACAAGTGGCTCCCCAAAGTGGGATCTACAAGTGCGGAGAAGGCCTTTCGACGTGCCGCATGGGACACCGACTGCGCGTCGTGGTTGTACTTATTGAGCCAGCGGTGGAAGACTTCGCGAACGGTCAGGTATTGCATGGTTCCTTCCATGTATCAGGCGCTCTTTGCGAACATCGTGATCGACAGCCAAAACGCACTCGCACCGAGCATGATCAATAGCGGTGTTAGTGCGGGATTGAGCGGAAGCGGGGCGAAGATGATTGCCACCGCCCCGATGAGGAAGACCCACACCATCGACTTAGCCATGATGTGCATCGTTGGAGATGGAGTTGAGAAATTGGTCGACGCAATGCGTCGCTGCGTCAAGGCATCGATGATGACCGGAATGAAGATCAGAACCCCGTAGGGCCACCACATCACCGTGACCGACAACCGCACCAGCAGCTGGTACACCAGTAGCCACATCGTCCTCACACGACTTTCGACGTATTCCAAAGCTGGAGACACCGCATTGGCAGCTGTGCTGGTGGTGTCTGAACCTTGCTCTGGCGTCACGATTCGGAGGGTGCCGAGGACCATACCGTTGTCGACGAAACCCGTTTTGTACCAGGCGTAAGCGCGTGACTCAGCATGGCCTGCAGGGCCGGGCCCAAGCACGCCATAGTTGAGTTGACGCTCCCGTTCCAGCATCTTGCTGACATAGCCTTCAGACGCGAACAAGGCGATGGCCGCCAGGTAGCACAAGCACCCGATGATGATGAATTTCCAGGTGGTGAGTGCCTCCTCGATGCGATGTGCCATTACGCACGCTCCTTCTGTGGCGTGGGCGTGGAGTCAAGCAGCGGAATCCGGCACTTGACCAGCTTGCCACCGGATATGCGGCCGAAGAATTCAAGGTTCGGCAGGCAGCCGAGCATCGCCGGCGCCACCAGCGGCACCTGGGTTTCCTTTATCGACTCGGTGATGCGGTATCCGAACTCACCTACCTTGGCAGTTCCGGTATCGGTGCCCTTTCCGTACTCGATGTGGCGCACCCATGTCTTGGGCAGCGACTCGGCAATGTACTCCTGCGTGTTGCCGTCGATCGTGCGTAGGACGATGACATTATTCAGGTTGCCCAACACCATTCGTGCCTTCTCAGCCGAGCCCACTCGCGCTGCAAAGTCACCGAAGGTCTGCGTGGCGATGATCAGTCGAAGATTTGAACCGCCCGCCTTATTCAGCAGCTGGATCATCTTGTCGCTGACCAGCTCTGCTGCCTCGTCGATGATGAGGTTGACGGGCTTTGTGTCCGCACCTTCACTGAAGTTGTAGCGATCGCCCGAAACCGCAGTCATGTCCGAAACAAACATGGAGCCGATTGCTGAGCCGACCATGTTGTCTGATAACGAGTCCAGGCCGATGTAACAGACTTGGCGGTTCGCGATGATGCGCGCAAAGTCGGTGATAGGACGCTCATCATCAACATCGTCCGGATCCGGGGAGAGTAGTCCACCCAGCGTGCCTGAGGTGAGCATGGTCAGCACGGGAACGAGCGAAGCCAACATCTTCTGCTGGTGCGATGCGTCATGGCTGAAGGTGCCCATAAGGCCTTCAAGGCCGGCATGCGGCTTCTTCTTCTGGATCACGTCACGGTAGTACTCGACGTAAACGTTGCAGATGGCCTTATCGTTCTTCTTGGCCTTATCGAGGAATGGTTTGACCTCATCCCTCCATTCCGGATGGACGGTGGTGAAGTATTTCTCACAGGCCTGGCGCAGCAGCGTTTCTACGCCGGAGTCCACATAGCGCTTCAGCTTAACCAGAGTCGGCTTGCTGTGCACCATCAGCATGCCTTCGCAAATGTTGGTCAGCACGCCCATCGCATGTGCGGTGAAGGGATCATTACCGGTTTCGGACGGAATCAGTGCTGCAACTCGGGTGGCCAGTTCGGTGGCGCGGTTGAAGTTCTTCAGCGGGTCAATACGAGCTGAGTTTTCTGGGAACGCGGGGTGGAAGTAGATGAAGTCGTTAGGTCGGTTCGAATCCGCGCATGCATTACGCGCTGAGTCGCGCAGGCCCCTGTCGCCCTTCGGGTCCCAGATGATCACGGATTCACCGCGGTCGACTGCCTGGGCGATGATCGAATCCAAAGTACGGGACTTGCCGGCGCGGGTCGTGCCGATCAGCAGAATGTGGCCTGCGGTATGGTCTAGCGGCAGGAAAATTGGTCCCTCCTTCATCATGCCAATGCCGTGGATCCACGGCTGTCCCATCTGTTTCCTGTCGTCGAAGGTTAGTCGTGCGGGATCAGCGCGCTCGATTTGATGTGTCATCTGCGCCATGTCTTGCGCCCAGGTGAAGCCGAAGCCCAGGAACAGTTCTTGCGGATGGGACGCGCAAATATCGCGTAGCTCCTGCCGAGTCATAAAAGATAGGGTTTGACCGCTCAGGTTCTTCTGCAAAGACCATAGTTTTTTCGCTTTCAAGCCCCTGACTCCTGCCATGGCAAGGCACAGTCCCGACACGACAATGAAGATTCCTGGCGGGAACGGGCTCACGGCCTGCACCAGGATCGTCAGAAAGGCTGCGACGGCCCATGCCGCGATGGCATAAAACTCGTAGATGGTCCGGAACGGATCCTCGTACCTGTAGATGTCCTTGAAGACACTCACGGATTGTTCTCCCTATAGATGCGATCGCGCACTAGCGTTGCCGTCTCAGCGTCCTGCTGGGCGTTGTAGAGTGGATTGATCCGCAGCTCCCAGCGCGCCGCAGCGGCGTTGGCGAACTGGGTTATGACGAACAGCGGGTTTGCCTTGTCTACGCACTTGTTGTGGACGGCCGTGCGGCTGATGCCGCGGTGAGCGCCGAGGAAGTCGGTCAAGGTGACCTTGGTAAGCCGTTCGTCCAGATCGACCAGGTTGGCCAGAGTGTCGTCGGTGGGCGCGTGCCGATCCTTCAAGAAGCGATAGACCGCGTTTCGTAGCACCGCCGCCTGTTCAGGGTCGCCCGTGCCAGCGAAGGACATGGCCGTCCATTTGCCGATGTCGTCGGCGGTTAGATACGGACCGATGGTGGTCGGTGTCGACGGAGCTTCCTCCTCCTCCACAGGCGAGCCGAACGCACTCGCTGCGACGAGCTGAAAGACATGGCTCATGTCCTCGTTGAGGCGAATGCATTCCACTGGGCGCGATGTACGCGGGTGCGTGATGGAGACGTTCACTCGCGCCGGTGTGGACGGGTCGCGCTCAATCCAGCCGATCTCACTCAATTCAGTGCGCAGCTCATATACGTCGGCGCCGAGACCCTCGAACACCAGGGGGAATTTGAGATTGACGCGCTCATCAAGCAGGAAGATGTGTTCGCCCAGTCGCAGCTTGTTAGCCTTCATTGCCATGGCGATATCCTGCAGATAGATACCCATTGGACGCTTGGCGCTCAGCCACTGGTTGGCCTCTTCTTCGGTCGCCGGCGGCCAGTTTGAACGCATCAGTTCCCGTGCCTCTCGCATCTGTTCCGTGCGCGCATCTTTTTCTGTCGATCGATCGCGGAAGTACGGGTGGTCCGGGTCGTCGGCACCACTCGGGGCCTCTTTGATGGCCAGTTCGCCTGGTCCCGTGAGCTCCTGAGCAGGCGGTAGGACGGGATCGGAAGCGTCCCCACCAACCCGCTCTGGCACGGCAACGTCTTTAAGCATGTCGGCCGGGTATAGGTGTGGGTAAGACGCGGCGTGCCCGTCCTGCGTTGCCTTCAGCTCCTGTGGCGGCACCGCTGGTGCCGAGGTCACGGTGTTCGATGTGCCGGCATCGGCAAGGCTCGGCTTGGCAGGAAGCTCGCCGCTGGCCAGGACGATCGGAGCCTGCTCCAGCTCCTCGACGTGGGCCTGGTCGGTCGCCCCCTCCTCAGCCTTCGTGGTCGCTGCAGCGGGCAAGGCGGGGGCGCTGACGGCCTTCTGCCCCGGGGCCGGCTCCCAGGTCACTTTGACCGGCGTGGGCATCACGGTCACCGAGGGGATGATCGTTTCGGTGTGGAAACGGATGACCTGCAAGCGCTGCGAAAATTGCTTGCCACGGTCCTCGCCATCGATGGTGGCGTGCCAAGTGTGCATCGCGCGGCCATCAGGGAGAATATTAGGTTGGGTGAAGCCGTAATCGGCGAGGATCTCCAGCACCTGCATCGAGTCGTGGACGACTCCCTGCTCGCCGCTATCGCGCAGCGACTGCACCATGCGATGTGTGATCTCCGGAAAGACGGCAATGATTCCGTCATCTGTGTACCAGACCGGGTCTCCGACCCGGTTCAAGCGCCATTCGCCCGACAGGATCTTGTCGTGCAACGAACGCACCAGGCGCGATGCCACCGATCGCAGACCGCCCTGACCTGTCTGGGCCAGTCGCGAACGAGAAGCGAGGATGTCGCGGGATACACTGATCTGGTCCGCCTGCTTGATGATGTCGACCAGCGGGTTGGACGGATCGTGGCGCGAACTCATAGCCAGCAGCATTTCCGAGAACGGCTTCTGGCTGCCGGCTGCGGCAATCCATCGCAGCGTCTCCTCTGGCACGATGCGGTAAATAGCGGCAGTGGTGAAGGCTTCATGCTTCGTCCCACGCGGCGCGTGACGCCAGGTGATGAAGTAATGCGGGAGCTTGTTCTCGGACAGCCAGGCGTGTAAGGAAAGCACGTGCGGATCCCACTGCAGCTTACCGCTCTCATCGACGGCTCCGACGTCGAATAGCGGCTTGCCGAGATCGTGCATCAGGGCGCCGAGAATGGCGCACATGCGGTATCGAGGCTCAAGCGCCTTGCGCTGGGCTGGGGTGAAGTCCAAGGCGAAGACGGCCGCCTCGCAGCGCCTCGCGGCGTGATAGCCGCATTCCAGACCATGGCGCAGCAGACCTCCAATGTCCCAGTGATGGTGGTTCTCCGACGCAGGCAACAGGTGAACGAATTCCGCGTAGCTACACAGGACCGGCCGCAAATAGCGGTCGAAGTCTTCATAGCTGAAGCCCGATGCCTGGTGCAGCTTCTGCACCAGAGCGCCCTGCGTTTCCAGGAGCATCTTCGGCGGCGCCGAAGGGACGGCCTCTTCGCGGTTGGGGTAGAAAGGAATGGGTTGGCCAGCGTAGGTGGGGCCCGCGGGCGGGACTTGCGCGCGATGCACGATCGCCGCAGTGTTGACCTGATGCGTGTCCGCGGGCGACGGCGGTGTCTGGCCCGTTTCTTCAGCCTGCGCCGGCACCGGCACCGCCTGTTCCGCCTTTGATTTGCTGCCGAACAGCCCCCTCAACCACATGGATGGATCCTCGTTCCCATGCGATCGATTTTGGCTGGGCACAGGTGTAACGAACCCATGGAATGCCGGCCGTTTCCACCCTTTTTTTGACCCCTAAACGAGAAACCCCGCACCGTGTTCCCTACGGCGCGGGGGTGATGTGGCCTCTCCATGGTCGGGGTTGGCATCCTGCCATCCACCAGATTCCGAGCTTCCTGCCCGTGTGCTGGTCGTACCGCTCCTTCGCGAAACCCTATTGCTGTCCTTGTGATCGCCCCCCTGACGAGGCGTGGGTGTCCTGCCCTTGAAATCAGTTAACCACGCTCAGCCGGCGACCAAAAACCGATTTGGGGGAAGCATGCTTGGCACTAGACGGGCTTGAAGTAGACGTCGGCTTCGATGTTGCGCTCCATGTCCGCCAGCTCTTGCGCGGCGCGCACGGAGCCGAGCTCAATGGCCTTCCGGTACCAGGTACGTGCCCTGCTTGGATCCTTGCCCCGGCCGATGCCGTAATTGTAGATCCGAGCGGCATTCTCGGCGGCTTCGGCATTGCCTAGCTGAGCCGCCCGTTCAAAGAGATTGACGGCCTGCTGCATGTCCCTTGCAACGCCAGTTCCGTTGACGAACATCGCTGCGAGATTGTTGATCGCCCCCGCATGGTTGAGCTCGGAGGCCTTGCGGAACATCGGAATTGCAGTCTCGTAGTCGCCGCTCATGGCGGCATCCAGCGCCTTGCGATTCAGGGCGGCTGCATCGACAAATGCCGAAGCAGGCGCCTGCGTGGCCAGCATCTGCTCGCGCAGCGCCGTGATGGTCCTGTTGGATTCCTCCAATTGCATACGAGCCACCTGCAGCTGCTCCATCGCTTGGTCTAGCTCACCCTGGAGGCCTTGCAGCTCCAGCGGCGCCGGCGACGCGGGCACCACCGGCACTTTGCCAACGGATGCAACGAGTACGGGCATAGGCTGTGCAGACCGTGCCGTGAACTCCAATGGGCGGATGAGCGGGTTCAGTAGCGGTCGAGGTTCAGCTGCAAGGAAGATGCCGTCCTTGCGATATTCTGAAAAAGCGGCCCTCGTCGTCTTCGGACGCCTAATCGCGGGCACTTCTAGGGTGTGGCGGTGATCTTCCACCGCAGTGGGACCTGCCTCAGGCGAGGCTTGCGCCGCGGAGATTGCTGCCGTACGGCGCCCGCCCAGGCCGGCGTTGGCGAAGTCCGTCAGCAGCTGCACGGCATCGGCATTGCCCATGTGCGCTGCATGGGTAATCCGAAAGATGGACTGGCGAGCCAGCTGCTGGCGGCGATCTTCGTCCAGGTCATCTAGGAGCGCCTGTCGCCCGTAGGCCAAGCCGAGGTCTACCCGGCAAATTGGGTGCATCTGAGCGTCGCAAGACGACAGCACCTCCAGCGCCCTGGCCTGCAGCTGACGGTCGCCCGATTGCTGGTAGAGGGCGGCCAGCCTGGACGCGGCAACCGCATTGCCGGCCTTCGCTGATACTTCAAGTCGCTCGAGGTCCGGATCTGCGGCATCCTCGGTTCGATGGGTGTGGTCGGCAGCCAGCGCAGAGCCGGCGCCCAAGGAGGCGATCACCGCCAGGGAGAGGATTCGCAGTTTCAAGGAGTCGAGCCACGGTTTGGGGACGTGGTGGACTGTAGTGGGCCTGCGATGTAACGAACCCGCGGATGAGCATGCGGAATGCCCCCCTTTTTCGGCTCCTTCAGGCAGCTTCGGGTATCCGCCGCGTGTAGATCGGCAGGACCAGACTGAAGTCCGCCATACTGAGTTTGCGCCCGATCAGGAACACGAAGTCGGCGCCGGACTGGCGATCGCTGCCGCTGCCCAAATCACCAGCGCCACGCAGCTCCAGGTCGCGGGCGGCAATCTTAAACCCGTCCGTGGTCGCACAGAAAAAATCCAGCCGGTCCTGTTGCTCGGCCTTGAGCTTGTCGTCGCACAGCAGCTCGCAGTGCCCCTCCCCGCCTTTGCGGGCGACGCGCCCGCGCAGCTGGTGCAGGGTGGCCAGGCCGTATCGGGTCGGGTCCACGATGACGATTCGGTAGAGGCCGGGCAGGTTCAGCCCCACCTCCACGACGGTCGTGGTGACCAGAACGTTGATGCGGCCATCCGCAAATGCGTCCAGCGTGGCCACTTTTTCCTCGGTCGTGTTGTCGGAGGTGATCGATGCGACCTGATCTCCGAACTTGGCCTGCCAGCCGGGAAGCGCGCCTTCGACCGTATGCATCGGGTTGGTTTCCATGCGGGACTCCATCCCCTCGACGGCCTCAACGTCATCCAGATTCTTGCGGGGATAGACCACCAGCACACGCCCCCCGTTCTTCAAGTCATCCAAAAGCATGTTGAACAGGTCGCGCCGGCCCTCTCGCCCGATGTGCAGGTGCGTGTAGATGGTTTTCGGGGCAAAGGTCTGTCGCAACTCGACGGTCTCGTACAGACCAATGCGGACCAGCGCCTCCGTGCGGGGAATGCAGGTGGCCGTGAACTCGAACAGGTGCGTGTGTCGCCCGACCTTCTTCTCGCGCTGCTCACGGCTGAAACGGTGCTGCTCGTCCACGAGAACCGCATCCACCTTGGGAAGCTTGCGGGTGAGCAACGCCGTTGTGCCGATCAGGATCGGGGCCTCGAGGTTTACCGAAGCGTCGCTGTCACTAGTTACCAAGCTCATTTCGAGATCGGGCGCCCAATGCTTGAAGTCCTCCATCATCTGCACGGCCAGCTGCGAGTTGGGAAAGAGACACATGGAGCGTCCGCCCTGATCGGCGATACCGGCGGCCACCATGTAGATGCACAAACTCTTGCCTGTGCCAACGTCACCCAGGCTCATGACCCGCGCAGGCCTCTTCCTAGCCAACGCTGCTCGGTACACAGCGAGTGCGTTGGTCTGGTCGTCAGTAAGCGAGATTCCGGCGGAACGCAGTCGCTTCTCGACTGTGGAAATATGGAAAGGATTGGAAATAGGTTTAGGCCCTCCGGCCTTGGCCCGATGCAATCCGGCGAGCGCGTCCAGTCGCGTCAACGCAGAGATGCTGTGTTCCCAGTATTCAGGAGTGTGTGGGCGGTGTGCTTGCAGAAAGAGCGACCGCAGGTTCCAGCCCGGGCATCCGACCTCTTCGAGCAACTCATCGATCTTCCCCAGCGGAGCCAAGTGCTCGACCAAGCGCTCGCACGCGTCCGGGATGCCTTCCTCGAGGTACTGCTGAATCAGCCGGCGAAGATCCGAGCCCGTCAAGCCTTTCGGACGGCCCTTGTAGTTGGGGCGAAGTTTTCCGTACCACTCCTTCTCGATCCTCTCCTTCACCAGCACGGTCAGGGTCTCATTCCACCAACGAGCCTTGGCCATGGCACAAATCACCAAGCCTTGCTTCAGGCTATCCATCCATGCCTGCAGGTCACCGCTGAACTGGGCCTGGTACTGGCCGCGCTCGCGGTCCTCAACAGTCGCCTTGACCATCAGGAACGGGCGGTTGGTAACGGATGGTGCAGATACCAGCCTAAGCACGATCGGTTCGAACGCTTCCGTGCTCAACGCGGGCGCTGAACTGTGCTGAGTCCGCAGGTCGTCTATGGACTCAGGGAGGTATATGGCCGTCTGCCAACGGTCTTCCACGCCTAGCGTGGCCAGCTGGCCGACGCGTAAGAAGACATTGTTGGATTTAGAGGATGCCATCCCTACAACTTAGCCATCATCACGCGTGGGTGTTGGTGGCGCAGGAATTCTGCACTTCAGTCCTCATCCCACTTCGCTTCCGGTGCGGGGTCGTAACTTGACCTGGCGATCAACCCCTTCTCCCGCATTCTAGCCACGAAGGGCACGCCGTCGCCCTGAAGGTGATCACCCAGACTGCTCTTGTTTCCATCGCTCTCCCCGGCCGTGATCCTGGTATCCCAGAGCTCTATTGCGATCTCCAGCACCTTCTGGCCGATCCCACACCGACGATAGCCATCCTGCGCATCGAGATACTGCCAGGTCAAGTGGTGCCAGTATGAATCGTCAGCATCTTGGATCATTGCGAAATGGAACGCTCCGATTGGAGCCCCCTGCACGTCAAACACGTCAACCCTGTCCATGTCGTCGTCAGGAACGATGTAAATCTTGCGCCCGTCTCTAAGCTCCACCAAGTCATCAGAGTCTAGCGTGCTGACATCGACGTGTTTAGGGTACATAGATGCTCCATTGACTAGACAGATCCATTGTAAAACGTGACGCAAAAAAAAGGCCCCCGAGAATCGGGGGCCTTTGGGTTGAGTCAACCATGGATCTCACATGGGTCGCCACGTGCTGCCTTGCAGAGCTCGCAGTTTTCCATCTGTTCGAGCTCGAACGCGAAGTCCTGGCCGGACACCCAGCGATCTTGGAGATCCTGGGCGCCCACGAACAGCAGGGGCATGCTCTCTTCACCGGCATGGTACTGCTGCTTTCCGAGGGCGAACGCATCCTCCAAGGTTTCCCAAAGAGCGTCGAGGCCCTCATCGCGGCCGGCCAAGATCGCAATCTCTGCCTTTGCATGTGCGACACGGATGTTAAGTGGGTTCATGTGCATCCTTTAATGCGCGTGGATGGTTCCGTTCCGGATAGATAGCTGCACCTCAGAGTTGCGAAGTGCAGCCACACAAAGGGCAAGTTCGACGTCTTCGTCGATGAAGAAGGCGGTGTGCTGAGCCAGCGCATCGCACAGGGCGTCCGTGACGGTCAGTCCGGTGCCATGAGTGACGCTAAGGGTTCGCTCGCGCTCTTTATTGAACAAGACGATGTCGATGCCGCCGTTGCGAGATGAAACCAGGGCAACGAGGCTGTTCATGGCCAAAGCTCCCTATCAGGTTCGGTGCGAAACGGATCGTTGAAGGCGGGGTCATCGGCAATCGATCCCGGTTCAAGCTCGCTGTCCGAATCGGACGCTACTGCAACCACTCCTGCTGACACGATGATGGGATACATGGGTGTGCTCTCTATTGGAAAATGGAGCACCCCTGCAGGGAATGCTCCCCTGGTGGGTAGTTGAACCAGCGCTCGCGACGGCTATTTGCCTGCTAGTGGACCGATTCGTGCTTGGTGCGTTCACCGACCATCAAACGCTCCACGAATGGGGCGAGCGTATCGGCGACGATCATGCGGGCCTCGGCGGCGGTTGCGGCAATGTGCGGAGACGGAAGCTCGATGGTCGTTTCCTTGCCACTACTGTCGATGCGCTTGGCAATCAAGACAATCTGATAGCCCTGATTGCAGTTACGCACTGCCAAGTTAAGGCTGGTGGTGAAGACGGTACTGCCGACGCGGTGCATCGTCCCGAAGAAAGGAATTGACTTGGCTGCAACCGGGGTTTGATCAGAGTTGGACATGCGTTGATTCCTGTGCTGTGCCGAGCAAGTAGGTTGCTCTGTCGGTGGCACAATCCGGCAGAGAGCCGGGCGGACACATGTCTCCCATACGGGTGACACGGCACCCGGCCGGGATGTTGTTGAAGTGCGGTTTTAGTCGATCATTCCCGCAACGATCTTCGACGCCGAACATTTGGCGAAATGGAAGCGGCGGGAGATTTCAAAGAACTTGGGGCTCACGTATGCCTGGGAAAATGACAGGGCACTTTTCCAGATGCGGGAGCACAGTTCTTCCGTTGCACCAGCACGAATGCACTGGTCACGACGTAGATGGGCGACCTGCGAGACCTCTCCATCCAGTACCAACTGGAAAGCAAGATTCTTCAATAACGACGGCAGGTCTTGAGGACCTTCTTCCAGTTCGGAAGGGAACATGAGCGAACTCCGGTGATATGGGTTCGCCCAATCGGGGGAACCCCGAGTGGGAAATAAACGTGGATGGTGCATTGTTGGAGGCGCACAGACCTCGTAGCAGGCATTGCCTGGTATTACGAGCTATGTTCGCGGGGCGCGAGACGCCTGTCAACGTGGATCAGCAATCAATTTGAAGAAAACAACTTTATATGTTTCCTCGGTGACGGGCGTCCGTTTGGGCGCCCGTGCACTGATGAAATCAGAACATGGAGTCCAAAACCAGGAACGGGATTTCATCATCCAGCATGTCGCTGTGTTCGTTCTGGTTCATTGGCTGATGGTTGGAGCGTCCCTGACGCGGACCATAGCCACCGCCACCGCCACCGCCACCGCCACCGCCGTTGCCGTTGCCGTTGCCGCGCTGACCGCCATTTTCGTGCTGGTGCTGATTGCTGGCATTCCCCCGACGCTGCTGTTGATTGCCATTACCCTGCTGGCGTTGATTGCCATGCTGCTGTCCACCGCTATCACGGTCCTTGCCGCCGAGCATCTGCATCTCATCACACACGATGTCCGTGGTGTACTTCTCCACGCCATCCTGACCGGTGTACTTGTCGTAGCGTAACTCGCCCTCGACGTACACCTGCGAGCCTTTGCGCAGGTATTCGCCGGCGATCTCGCCCAACTTGCCGAAGAACACCACGCGGTGCCACTCGGTGCGCTCCTGGTTGTTGCCATCGCGATCCTTGCGCATGCTGGTGGTGGCCAGGCTGATGCGGGTGATCGCCATGCCGGCCTGGGTGTACTTGGTGTCGGGATCGTTGCCGAGATTTCCGACGAGGATGACTTTGTTGATTCCGCGGGCCATTTCTGTTCACTCGCTTTGATGGGCTTTCACCCTGATATACGACGTTCGGCTACTGGCCTATTTGCCGTTCCTATAGCCGTGATGTAACCCGCAGAGCCCACGGCGGCTGCCTGCGGGGGTCGAGGTGACGATTACGTTCGCTCCTCTTAAATCCATGTTGCAGCATTTCAATGCCTACACTTGCAGCTTCAAACTTCTTGCGTAACGAGTTACCGATTGAGGCGGTGCTTGGCGTCTATCGCTGGATAGACCGCGTCGGACGATGGTCCTTTTGCATGCGTTACCGCGCAAGACAGGTTGGAGGGTCATTCCCTCGTCGAGATGGGACGCCGGCCATACTGACCTTGCAGCCACATCACGCTGCTCGTCGCGTCCTCTTGGGCGCGTATCCGTAGAAGGCCCACGTCTCAGGATCAATGGGCATGGTGTTGAGCGAGAGCGGCTTCATCCGCATCTGGACTCCGTGGTAGTCAAGTTCCCCGTCCCGCAGCAGGGACCAGAGCATCCCGACGCCCTTCATCGCAATTTCGCGATTGATAGGCCAAGGCTGTCTGCGCAGCGCCTCATCTGCCGAGCAGGACGGCTGCTCCGCATCCACTCGCTGCATCTGCGACAGTTCGGGGTACAGGTCAACGACGTTAGGAATCCGGTTAGCGACCTTGCGCGAGAGGTGTCCCAGGACGCACTGGGCTTCCGCATTGCCATTGCCGAAATCCAGCCACAGCGCATTTGTGGTCGAGGCCGCGTTGTCCTTGGAGAAGGCCGCGCGGAACATGGCCAGGTCAGTGCAAGATATGACCAGATCGACGCCACCAGGGCGTGTCGGCCCCTTCTCCGTCCTATAGCCCCAGTCAAAGCCGTAGAAGGCGTTGATGCGGTGGGTCAGCACCAGCGCCTTGTAGTTGCCAACGTCGGCGTGCGTGAAGCGCTGGCGGCCGATATTGGACCGACTCACCCGGTCCGGGTCGAACACTGTGACCTTGAAGCCGGGATGGCCCAGCTGCTTCATGCAGGAATCCAGGGAGGCAAGCTGGTCGATGACCTGGGAGCCTGTCCCGCCGGCGCCGTATACAAAGGTGCGGATCGGGTCATCGAGCCAAGAGGCCGGGATTTGCAGCTTGTTCATGGCAGTTCGCCGTGCTTGAAGAAGTCCTGCAAGTTCAACAGATAAGGCGACATGCACATGCGAGCACAGGTTTCCAGCGAATCAATGCTGTCGCACTTGCCTGCCACCATAGCGATGTACGGGCCCATACGGGACATATCCGAGGCATCGTCCGTCGCGGAGAAGAACGCGGGGTGAGAACCGTGCGAGTGAAAGTCGTACACCAGAAGGTCGTCTTGCGACTCGTCCCGGTACGTGACGTGGGCTTCGCTCGCGCTTTCGATCACCGGCTGCCTCAGCTCGTACTGTCTGTCAGTAGGGTTCCAATGAATCAGCGCTGCGGTTTCGTTTCTGCCTGCTTGCACAGCCAAGTCGAAGCACTTGCGCAGTAGTTCACGTGGCACCGGCCCATTGATTGCGGTGATGAACTGGCGAGCGGTGCCGAAGGTCGTGTCGAGCTTCGATACCCGGAAGCAGACATGCAAGGCAAGGGAGCGGTGTTCCAGGTAGGTGCCGTTGCTCGCTACGACCCAACGCCGCCCCGGCTCAGATAGCAGGGTCATCGTTTCGCCCGGTGGCACGCATACCAACGGGCACGCCAGCATGATGGCCAGCTGCTGCTGCGTCGCCGTGTCGGTTGCCAGTTCAATCATCAACGCTCTCCCCGTGAATCAGGCTGCTCATCCATTCGGAGAGAGTCATCTTCAATGGGGTCAGGTGCTCGCTCGGGAAGGCGTCCATTACGCCATCACGCTCGGCCCAGTACGTCATCGGGTCGGGGTTTGCTTGATGCCCCTTACTCTTACCCGTGCCCTTTGGCTTGGGCACGGTGATTGTCTTGCCGTGGTTGCTATGGGTGAATGCGCTCTCGAAGAAGGATGCCTTCCATGCCGGAATTTCACTGGGTGTGCAGCCCATCGGCAAAACCGCCGTTCCGGTGCAAACCATGGTCTTGGCCCACACGTTGCCGGTCGGGCAGTGGAAGACCAAGCTGTCATCGCTCGGCCACTGGTCATCCCTCAGCGCCACCACATAGAGCTGACGGTTGCGCGCATGGAACACCAACGTGGGCCAACGAGCCAGCACCGTCCTTACATCGCTTCCGGTGCGAAGCACCATCGGCTCTACCACGGAGGGTTGCAGCCAAGTCGTGCTTGCGCCGTCGGTATGCAGAACGTTCTGAGGCATCACGCGCACCCTGCTGCTACCGTCATCGGCTTCGCGGCCCATCAGCAAAGCAACGATACTGGCCTCTTGCTCAGGCGTCATGGGTCGGCCTGGCCCAATTCGCGGAGTTCCTCGGTGGCTATCGACTGTATGAGCGGTGGTTAGAACCAGCCTTCCCCGTCGTTGATAGAACAGAATCGCATGGGTGGGCGCCACGCTGTTCTGCTTCATGTAGTTCTTCAGGGATTCTGCATCCGGGGTGTCAATCAGGTGACTCATCTATGAAGATCCGCGCCATGGCCGTTGCGACCGATGTAGCCATTACAGCAAGCTCCAATGCGGCGAGATGGGGGCGCTTGGTTCTTGCCGAACGCGCGATGCTCAGAATCTCTGACGGGCAGTATTCAGCCCCGTATTGCTGGATCGTGTCGTTAAAGTTATTCCAGAAGCCTATCGGGACGACAAATAGGTCACAGGTGAAGTACTCGCCATCGACCACCTCTCGCTCATCGGCGCGCTTGCCCTGTACCAGCCCGGAATACAGGTCGTAGAGCCTCAGGATCAGCTTGGCGTTCGGGCCGGAAGGCGATGCAAGCCACTTCTCAAGATTCCCGTCGCCAATCTTCCACTGATCGGCCACGACGTAGTGGCGCAGATCCCCGTTTAGGCGCTCAATCGCGTCGTCCAATGCTTCACCGTCATCCTCCGACACGCCGTAATACTCCATCACGGCATCAAGAACGTTGCTCGGCATGTCCGTCGATACCGGACCCAGCGGCACATGGACCCGCACGTCGCGCAGAACTTCGTCCAGCATCACGTCAATGATGGAAAGGGCATCATCTGGAGGAACAACGAACCAATTTCCGCTGCGCTCATTAATCCCGCGAATCACGCAGCACAGGGCCGACATTTCGTCTCTCGACTCAGGGTCAGCGAACATCACGAATGGGGAATCAGCGTTAGATACGATGACCTTACCCGTGTTCGCAGTGATCTCCCAGCTCTCGCCGTCACGACCGCAGAGAGTCTTGGCCAGTGCCAGCGGCGACACGTGGAACGGGCTGTAGTTGTTGTGCGTTGGAGGCATCTTTGCGGTCGCCGCCTCGGCAACCCTGTCGATGCCCAGCATCACGAGCTTGAGTATCGTTTCTCCCGCATTTCTCTGGCTCGCACCAGTAAGGTCGGCGTCTTTGATATGCCCCGCTGCTTGCATCTCCTTCACCAGAGGGGACAGGTTGGCCAGGTTCTCGGCCGAGAGGTGGGTTGCATTGCCGATTGGCGGCGCGGGGATCGCGCCATCCATCTGGCACTGGTACAGGTGCGGGAGCAACGCAGAGGCAACACCAGCCTCGCCAGCCCTCATCGCATCCTTCGCCTGCTTGGGCGTCACCTTGCCGCGTCGCACGGCCTCGCCCAGGCGCTTTGCGGCCATCGCACGCAGCTGGCTGGTGGGCTGAATCGGATGTCGCGCGTGGCGCTTGGTAAGCAGCGGGAGCGATTGCATGCGTGTTACGCCATCGGGATGAGGAGAGAGTCGATCAGGGGATTGGTCTTGGCCGTGGCGCACTGCTGAGTCATCGCCGCGATAGCGTTCCAGCGTGCGGGCTGGTCCATATCCACCGTGGCCGTTTCACTGCCCCATGCCAGGATCTCATCCAGCGAAGCCCGAACCTGGGGCGCGGCCTTTCTACTCCCGCCTTTGGTCTGGACGGTCGGCTTCTGGACCGGATAGATGAGCAAATCACCTTCCACCACTGGCTCGCCAAGGCCAGCTGATTGCAGGAAGGCATAGGACTTGACGTGCAGTCGCAGCGCTTCCAGCGGCGGGAGGGACGGGTCGGGGTCCGCGAGGGTGGTGACGCCAAAGCGGAAGCGACGTTCCAGGGTCGATGCAGTTGTGGTCATGGCTTGGTTCCTCAGAACAGTTCAAAGCTGGCGGTGGAGGGCGACGGGGCCGCCGGAGCTTCGCTTGGCGTGGCAACCGGGCTATCTCCCGCGTCGTCTCCGTTGGCATCATCGTCGCCACCGCTGTCGTCGGTGTTACTGGCGCTGGCAGACGTTGCAGGTGTGGCGGCTTTGTTCGTCGCTTTGGAGGGAGTCGCCTTGCCGGCCGGCTTGGCTGCGGCCTTTTCAGCGGCTTTTGCACGAGCGGCAGCTGCGGCGTCCTCGATTCGCTGCTGATGTTCGGCCAACTGGTCGCCCAGGGTCGAATAGGACGGCGCGAGCTTAGTCAAGATTTCGAGTAGGGTGGCGTCTGTGGCATCACGCTCGGCAAGGACGCGCACCGGATGCACCAGCGCCGCCTGCAACGTAGCGACAACTTCGTCAGTGGTGTCCGGGTCCAGCTTAGCCAGCTGCGGCTCGATGAGAATCTGGATTTGGCCGCCGACCTCTTTCAGGGTCAACGACAACGAGGAGCCATGCTTTAGCAGCGGCAGGACATTGGCGATGAAGGACATTGGGAGTCTCCGTGGATGTGTTGTCAGCATGCCGTGGCCCCGCATAGACGCATGCGGGTGCGAGAGTCTTGCACTCAGACTTTCGCCACCAGATCGGTACGGACGCCAGAGGGTACGTAGCCACTAAAATCAAATCCGGCCTTGAGCACACCCTCGATAAGCTTCTTCTTGTCCAATGCGAGCAAAGCCTTGTGCTTCTTCTCGCCTTCCGGTTGCGCCTTGTGCCATGTGGCGAAACCACTTTCATCTAGCACAAGGTGGATGGCGGGGATCGTGTGGCACGCGAGGAACTCTTTGTTCACAGTCACGTGCTGAGCCATGTCCACCTCGAAGGTGTTCACGATCACCCGGTTGATACGGCTCCGATCGACATCGCGCACGTAGTTCTCCGGGTTCTCCGTGAGGAACTGCGAGGCCATATTTACCAGAAGAGATTGCAAGTCACCCTTATCCATCAGAAGCAGGCGGCCAATGCGCTCGCTGCTGCCGGTCATAGCCCGCACCTTGGGCGGCAGGACGCTATCGGTCAGGCCAGAGTTCGACCGACCCAGCTGGAACAGCCCGTAAGCGGCAAGCGCCAGCAGCACGCGCGGCTCGGTGGGCACGATGTGCGCCGCGCCGCGCCGCACAACGGCTTGGTAGGCCAATTTAGCCGCCTTCGGAATGGCAATCGGCTGAGATGGCGCCTGCTGTACTGAGCCGTTTGCCTGGTCGCCAGTGGACGCAGACCTCTTGCTCAAGCCCTGCACGGCTTGCTGCTGCCCTTTCGCCGGTTCGACCAGCGGGGCTGCTGCCTTCGGAGTGGGAGCCGATGCCGCCTTGTACGCAGCCACCTTTTCCGTGTTGCATGTGGCGTTCCCGCACAGAGGACCCTCGACGTTGCCGGTAGTCTTACCCACCGTATTGTCTAGAACGCATGTCCTGAAGGCGCAGCCACGGCACTGATCGTACTGGGCCTTTCCTACGCCGTAGTCCCCCTGCATCACTAGCGGGATTGTCTTACCCGGGATGACTTCGGTACGCAGTTCCACCACCGCATAACCGTCTTTAAGCTCCTGGCGTCGCCCATTCACCCACGCAACCGTCTTGGTCGAGAAGCAGCCAGAGTTGGTGCAGCGTGCCGCTTCGATGTGTTCAGCGAACAAGCTGCTCTGCTGGCTGGAGTTGTGCGGGCAATCCCGGCAGCCTTCCAGATCGAACTTGGCCTGTGCCAACGCAATCGATACGCCCTGCAGCTGCTCGCGCAGCTGCGCGACAGACGCCCTGTGCTCGATAACCTTGCCGAGAACGTCGTCTTGCTTCTCTGTGGGGAGCGTGCTCAGAAGCTCGGCATGGCCGACCTGGATAGCCCTGTCCATCAGCGCATCCATGACCGCCTTCGATGCGTGGAGTAGCTGCATTCGATGGCGGAGTTTCGCGACGGTCCAGCCGAGCACGCGCGCCGTCTGCTCATAGTCGCCTTCGCAGTCGTCGAGCTGGTCCTGTGCCAGATAGGCTTCTTCCGGAACGCTCAGATTCACCCGCTTCAGGTTCTCGATGCGAGCCATACGCCGAGCCTGCTGCTCTGAGCAAATGAACACCTTGGCGTCGATGCTTGCCCAGCCGATATCCTTGGCAGCACGCCATCGGCGCTCGCCAGCGATGATCTCAAACTCCTCCCCGCCCAGCTTACGCACAGCAATGGGATGCAGCAGCCCTTCCTCGCGCAGCGTCTGGCACAGGCCGTCGTGCTCCTCCTGGTTGAATCGGCGGCGCGGGTTGTGGCCGGAACGGACGCGCACTGTGCTCACGGGAAGTGAAGTGGTGTAGGTCGCATTTCCGAGGTGCTCACTCATTCGGTTGTCCAGTCGTCAGGGATTCCACAAGAATCGCTCTCGGGACGGCAGGTACTTAGGGGTGGACAGTTCCTGCATTCGCATACCGATTGCTATGACCACCCCGCGCACTGCCGACCTTGCACGATAGTTCGGTATCGCGCCCTGGACGGGAGGTGAGAATTGTCCCGCTGTCCTAACACGGCTGGCACAGGCGACACTCACTTCGCGGCAGCTCTGATCGGCTGAGAGGTGCTGCTCTGGACCGATTCGCTCATTCGCAGCTATAGCCGCACTTGCGAAGGAGCGCGCAGAGCACTCGCGGGTGAGTCTTACTCTCCCGGTTAAATGCGGACCGGCATAACGTAGACCCTTGCATCGCCTCCGTTTGCCAATACGATCAAAGGGGTATCTGGCTTGCTTACCGAAAGATGCACAGATTCACCGCGCACGGCGTTGAGCGCATCCAGAAGATACTGGGCGTTGACGCTGATGGCGAAGTCATTAACGCGACGCGCGTCAGCTGGTAGCTCAATGCTCTCGATGCTCTCCTGCCCCTGGCTCCTGCTGGCCTGGTCTGCGGTGATGAAGCTCAATGTTCGGCCGGTGAGCTTGACAGTTACCGCCGTACTGAGAATGAGGGTGCGCGTCAGAATTTCGCGCAGGTCCGCCAGTCCGACATGAAACGGGTTGACCGTGTTGGCTGCCATGATGCGCTCGTAATCGACGTAGGTGTTGGCCAAGACACCCACATGGAGATCGGCGTAAGTAGTCTTGATGTGTGCCATACCGCTGCCCCAGCTGAAGCCGATCTGCTCATCGCTTCTTGCTTTGGAAAGCAAAGTGCGGATGTCAGCCACCGAATTGTGTCCAAGCACCAGCTTTTCTGCTTGCAGAGTATTGATGCTGGTGCTGGCGACGGCCATGCGTCCGCCGTCAGTGCCTACGAGTCGCAGGCGGTCCCCGGTCAGGTGGAACAGCACGCCTTGCGGAAGCTTGGAATCGCTACCGAGACCCGCGACGCCTGAACAAGCAGCATCAAGAAGGTACTTGAACTCATCGGCGGCAAGGTCGAACTTGCCAGTCGTTTGGCCTGTCTTGGCGGCTTGGCGTGTCACCGGTGCGAGCGGGCCGTCGCAGTTGATGGAGAACCGGCTTCCGTCAAGTTTGATGTTGAGGAAGTTGCCCTTGCGTTGCATTTCGACCAGAGAACCGGATGCGAAGCTTCGCATGATGTCGCTCAGTCGCTTGGCAGAGACACCAATTTCCCCACGCTCACGAATAGTGGCAGTCGAGGCGGTGCAGATGTCCGAGTTTTCGTCTGATGTATTGAAGTGGATCTGTGTGCCTTCACCAGCACGGATTGTCAGGTTCGCGTGTCCGTTACGGGACTTCGTTCTGCGCTGAGCTACCGACATGAGGGGTGCAATCGCCGCGAGGAGGTCTTCACGGGTGGTGGTGATGTGCATGGGATCACTCCTGGTGGGTTGGCCGGGTACGTCCATCCGGCGGCACAGGAGTTCCTGTTCGTGACCAGCGATGGAGAGAGGACAGCGCTGGCTGGTGTCCTCACTCTGCCGTCGATCAGACCTACGAGTGCGGCGTGCGCACTTCTTGCTGCTTTGTTGGCGGAGCCACGCACTTCTCAAGCAACCCGGTGTAGTCCTGCCTGCCCACGCTCAGGGTTAGCCACCCCATGCGCTCGACACATTCAGCCGTTGCTGCCAGGTCTGGATGCGCGGACCAGAACTTTTGGGAGGGCATACCGGAAGGCCGGGCAAAGTCCACATACGACATGCAGACTTCGCGAAGCCCCGTCTTGCACTGCGCGTTGACCCAGTTCGTCCACACCAGATTCTGTGCTCCCAGTTGTTGCCAGTGGTGATTCCATGCCAGCGCAGAAACAGTCAGCAGTACCAGTAGGATGTGGCGTACCCATCGGCCGATGCGTCGCTCCCGGGCAGTCCAGTTTCCGCCGTGGACCAAGGCGACAAGCAGTTCGTTCATCCGACCTTCCGCGATGCTTCGGCAAGCATGTCCCACTGACGCGGCTCGCACTCAGTGGTGTGCAGACGCTGCGACAAGGCAATGCATGGCAGCTCGGGGTGCGCAACGAACTTAGCCGCGCTCTGTACGCGCGAGAGGGGCACGGCTACTCGCATCCTGGTCAGGTCGAAGATCTCCACGGTCGGGGCCAGGCCAACAACGAGCCTTTCCACGGCTGCTCCGATGTGGAAGTAGCCATCCTCCAAGGTCCAGGAATTCTCGCGTAGGCAAGCTAGCTTGACCTGACGCTCAAACAGCCTCTGCTTCAGCGCCATCAGGCGGCCTGCTTCGACCAGATCCTCTTTGGACTCCATAGGCTCGAAGAACAGATTGCCGTTGTGGCCGTCCAGTACGTACAACCCCGTCAAGCCCTGCTCGCGTGAGTACCCGTGTAAGTGACCTGCTCGCAGCACATAGGTGCAGGGTCCGATGATCCATTGCAGGATGGCCTGGTGGCGCCAGAGGCGGCAGTTTAGTTCTGTGGTGGGCGCGCTGTTCAAGTTGGTCAGTACCGTGGAAACTCGGTACGTATAGGCTGCACCGCCCATCGCGGCTTGGGAAAGCGGGTTTAGGGGGTCATTGGGCGCAACAGGTCAGCACTGTCGAGATTGCGCCACTGGCCACCCAATTGTCATTGAGACTGACGACTGCGCCGCGATGTACAAGGCGATCTAGCCAAATAGTCCTTACCCCTTCCTTGTCCACTTCCGAGCCGAGGATATTCGCGACCGATGGGATTGAGCTGCCCTGTCGACGCAAGACCACTGTCTGTTCGTTGACCATCACGTCGTAGTTTTCGCTATGCCGCATGTCTGATCTCTGCCTTAGTTGCTTGGCGGTAGTCGCGGCCCTGTATTCCTTGGCGCGCAGCAAGCCTTTCCACGAACTCATTGATGATCCGGTCGAGGTGCTTGTAGTCATCGAGGACTTCTTCCGGCTCAAGAAGATCGATGGCTTCGAACTCTGAAACTTGCTTCCATTGGCAGACCTGCGCCTGATACTCATCCAGCGATCCGCCAAGATGTACGAACTCTACGTGTACCTCGCTGGTCTGCTGGGGGCGCAATGTTCGCGCAATCGCCTGTCGCTCTGTCTTCGAATTCCAAGCACGAACAGCGAGGAGGACGTAGTTGGCTTGGTACAGATTCAGTCCCGTCTGCCCTGTCCCGTAACTGGCAACAAGGACCGATGCTGGGCCGTAGCGGAACTCCGAATTCATCCTGCGAGTCCGGGACTTGATACTACTTTTGCCGTGGAATGGTACCGCGTGGACACCACGGTGGTTCAGTTCTGCTGCAATCCGCTCGCTCATCTCCGGACCATCGACATACAGCAAAATCTTGCGACCCGCAGCAGCTAGATTGCTCGCCCTCTCGATCAGGTATCGCTCTTTGCTGGTCATCGGCATGTAGCTGCCGAAGTATTCGTTCTTGTAGCTGGGCTGGTTGCCGGCCTTGAGTACTGCGCTGATGCGGGCCAACAGCGCAACCATATTGAGACTGCTTCTACCCTGCTCGGCATCAGCTTTCATCCGCCGGTAGCGCTCGCTGAACTCATCGGCCACGGTCAAGAAATACGCAAGGTGGTCGTGATCCCAATCCAGCGTTGTGATGCTGCTAGTACAGACCGGCGCCTTAAAGTATTTGGAAACATCCGGCTCGGCCACTATGCGCCGCTTAAGCACCGGCGCAAGCCACTCACGCAGCCGTTGGATGTTGTTGATCTTCGGCACTTGCCTTTTGCCGCCACTGGTCAGGCCGTCGATCCACTCAGCGGTAACCCACTCAAACACGCAATGCTGTTCGCTGAAGCGATCGACGGCGCGTTCGCAATAGTCCATGGACGTGAGCAAGCGCGGCTCGATGTATAGACCACGGCGACCGTATGGATTGACTGCGTTGTTGTTGCCAACTGCCCATCCGACCAAGCCCAGCAGATCCTGCACCAGATTTGGAATAGGTGTTCCAGTGAAGACATATCGACGCTTGGGCGAGAGCTGCCAGACCGCCTGAGTGCGCAGACTTTCTTCGGCCTTCAGTGCGTGACCTTCGTCACAAGCAACGGTATTGAATCGTCGGCGCAGCAAGTGGGAGAACGTCCGCTTGCGACCGGGAAGCTGTTTACGGAGAGTGTTGTAGCTGACAATGTTGAGCACCTTGAGCCTGCGTGCGTCTGCCTCCGTTTCGATTACCTGCCACAACGATTCATCAATGGCAGCTGCCTTGAGCTGATCGGTGTATTCCTCAATCAGGTGTGGCTCCACGACCACCGCATTCCTAAGGCCGCCCATCATCGCGACGGCCGCACTGATGTAGCTCTTGCCGCAACCCATCTCGCCGGCGAACACGCCGCCGCGGCTGGTGGTGATCTCCATCGCATCCTCGCGCTGGAAATCCCAAAGTCCCACGGCGTCGAGACCTACCCCCTGGAACCGGGCTTCGCGGCAACGCGCAAGAGCGGGGAATGTCGTAAGCCGACCGGGATGGGCGTCGGTCCAGCCCGAGTCGGCCACGGCAGTTTCAATGTCGAACTTCTTGGCGCACTCCGCCGGCTCCATCACCAGTGAATGCTGACCGTCTTCCGTAAGGAAGGTGTACTTGTAGCCGTCCCAATGGAGAGACACTGAATCGCCTCGCCGAATAACTGGGCCGACCCATACTTTCGGGTTGACGATGACATTAGCTTTTGCCGTGGCCTGAACAATGCCAACCGACGTGCAGACCGCATCCGAGCGAACAACGTGCCGTAAAGGCGTGCGATCGATCCGCACACGGCGAGCCATACGACGCATGTAACCCAGCAAGCCGGGATCCACATCCGGGCTTCCGCCCAGGTCAGCAATCCGGGTGACGGTTGCTTGCAGCGCGGCCACCGGGTCATCCTGCAATAGGTAGGCGCCGATGATCAGTGCGCCCTCCCCCAGATAGTTCACGCCGCGCGGGTATCGGTGCTGCTCCGAGCGCGTTACAGGGCCACGAAGCAGACCATTCATCACCTTTGCTTGTATCAGCCCGCAGCTGAAACCCAGGCGTATGTTCCGGCCAGCGCGGAACACGCGCACGGCCTTGTCGCCAGTCACCGGCAGGTGGATGCACTGGACTGCGCCTTCACTTCGGCGCAAGGCCAGTTGCTTGGGTCCGCGGCGCTCTTTTCGCCAACCCGAGCCCAGGTTGAGATCCGGGAGGACATCTGCAAGGTCCGACATCACCACCTGGACTGGCAACTGATCCATTGGGGCGCCAAAGACGATCAAGCTGACCTCTATCGCGGTACCCTGGTCAATGAAGGTGCGAGCCGGTAAGTCAACAAGCGCATGAAATCGAGCACTTGATTCGTGCTGATTCCATGCATGGTGAGCGTAGGTGGTTGGCAATAGCACCACTCCGATCTCTGCTGCTTCCAGAGCCTGCGCCAGCGCATAGGGATGCGACATGGCTGAGGTATTGGGTCCGAAGCGACCGTATGACGTGCAGGCGTAGTCCATCATGTGGACGCTCTGAAGGTGCACTGAGAACGGTGGATTGGCCAAAGCAATGTCGTATCGCTTAGGCCGTACATCTGTCATGTCGGCGCATAGAAGGTCGTGCTCGATCCCGGCCGCTTCTAGCGCTTTGCCCAGTGCTTCCAAGCTTTCGCCATGGATGTCGAATCCTGCGACCTTGTGTTGGTCTGCGCGGGCAAACTGAATCAGGGATCCCTTGCCGATGGAGTTGTCGATCACGCTGACCTTGCAGCCAGTGCGCTGGCGAATGCTGTCCATCTCTGGAATGAGGATGCGCCACATCAGGGCCGCTACATCATCCGGAGTAAAGTACTGCGCCAAGCACTCGCGACGGGCTGCAGCGAGACCACCAAGCGATCCTGGGCGTTCTTTGGTTTCGCCTAACGACTTGATGTTGCGAAGGCTGTCGAACCAGCAGGGAGAGGTAGCGGCATTGGTTTCCATGCCGTTATCCTGGGGTGCTGGATTGATGCCGGATGCGGGCGCAGACTTCCTGCGTCCTTCGACCTAAAAGCTCCACGCGCTGGGGGAACGAAAGATTGAGCAAGGACCTTCCGCGATGCAGTCGATGTCATGACGGACTGGATCGGGAGGACGAATGAAGGTGGTCCTCCTGGAACACAACTCACACACCGGCTGTTGAGAGCACTCTGATCCCACTGCGGGCCAAGATTCTGCAGGATAGCCGGCTGATCAGACGCGCTGGCGCTCAACGCGTGTCGAGATCCCCGGCTCAAATGCTTGGGCTCACACTGTGCGAAGGGCGAGTTTTGCAGACCGCCCCTAGCCCAACTTAGCCAGCTCGTCTTCAAAGTACGCTAGTGCTTCTTCACCCGCGAGACTTGGCCTGATGTGGACTTTCTCCACTGACAGAAACCCACTTTCCCGGATAAAGACGAAGCCCAAGTCCTCGAGCGCTTGGGCCGTCTTCGAGATGGCGATGCGTGTGCATCCCTGATGCTCGATGCACTCGGACAATAGGCGTCGAGCGGCCGGCCCCATCCGCTGCAGCTCTAGTGCCGACGTACGCACATCCTCTATCGATTCATGTCCTAGCAGCAGCATTTGTCGTCCTCAGTCCTGCGGTGGCCACTCTCCATTTCTGACGAGCATTTCGTACCAAGTACGCATACCACTGTCCACAGGTGCATAGTCTCCGCGTGCGGATTTCCATATCAGTGGCGGATCGATCTCGCGCAGCCTTTCGATGGCATTTCGCGCAGCGCCCGCCAGCACTTGCTTACCTTGCGCCTTGGTGTATTCCTCCAGCGCTTTTACATCGAAGAGCTTTCCCGTCCTTCCGTGTGACAGAACGCGCGTTAGCACCGCACGCTGCAACTTGGTCAACCCAAGGTACGCGGTTTCGTACAGTGCGAACTGCTCTTCTTCATACTCATCCGCCAGCTTGTCGAACTGGTCGTGCAGATCCTTTTTGGTTTTCGGTCCCAGGATGCCGGTGAGCGTGTTGAATTTCTTGAGGAATGGCTCGGGCCTATGGTGGAACTTCACGAACGCCTTGTAGAAGCGCTCGTTGTCCGGCTGCAATTCCGGCTTCTCTACCGCCAGCAGGCCGGCGTAGAAGTCGGTGAACGCCTTGTCCAATAGCGGAAGCGTCGTGATATCTGAGCCGAAGAATGGTGTCGCGTTGCCGTGCACTAGTCGCAACAGCTTGTCTCTGTCGGATCCCGACATCACAAGGATTAGGTTCCGTGCACCAGGCCTGTTGATCGTGTCCCTTGCAGACTTGAGCCCAAACATGAGGGTCATGCCGCCTTCGTACTTGATGACGTGCTGTGCTTCGTCGACGATGAATACCACCGGCTTGCCGGCTCGCTTCTGCAACTCCTGCAATGCATCGGCCACACTTGCTCCAGGATCCTTGCCCACGGCATCGAGGCTGAACTCCACCCCGTGGATGGAAACCTTAGTCAGTCCTGCTGCTTTAGCTACTTTGGCGATCTTCCCCTGCTGCTGTGCCAAGGCGTTGGCAATCGTGAAGGAAATCAGATCTACCGGATCGGCATCCTGTTTCTTCCACAGGTCGACGTACAGCACCAGCGCGCCTTTTTGCTCCAGCGCTGGGGTGAGGTCTTCTTGCAGGAACGTACTTTTGCCAGTGCGCCGCGGTGCTCCCAGGAACAGGGTGTCAGTAGCAAACATGCTCTGCCCTAAAAGCTGCTGAGTCAGCTCAGCTGCGAACTCAGGACGGGGAAAATGTTGATCCATTAGGGATTACCTCGCTCGTTATGTCGACACGTTAAATTAACCATAGGCCACGCTTTAGGGTGTTAAAGCCGCCCTAGCGTGTACTTTACACTTTAGAGTAGCCTCATACGTTAATTTAACTTTAACCGCCCTCCTGAAAACCGCTTTTACACTCTTTAGCGCGTGTACCCATCGCTACCTCGCAGCTGGCGCTCCTGTGCAGCGAATCGCCTGAGAAGGTGCCGGGCGGCCGGCGGCATACCTCTTGGGCGGCCAAAATGTTGCTCAGATGGGCTTGCAATCCATGTAGGCCCGGTCAGCATGCGGCGCCCATAGTGCGTTCGCTGCCTGTGCGAGGGCCTGGTTAGGCGTCGGATGGGAGGGAACCGCACCGGTGTCGCTGCGCATGGTTGGCTCTTGTTTGATCAAACCAGCCTGCCATGTCCGCTCACTACACCTATGGAGTGTCGTGAACCTGCGTCGGGGCGCCGCCGGGGCCTCGCCGCCCTACCCCTGAAACGCAACGGGCGGCCCGTATGAACAGGCCGCCCGTCTGAACTCTTCGAGGGCTTCCGGTACTCAGCCTTCCTTCTGCCCTGCTCGGAGGCCCTCCGGCTTCAACTCCTGTCCGGCCTGCACCTTCGCCAGCACTTCATCGCGAGCTGCCGTCAGCTCCTGCAGGCGCTCTGGCGAAGCCTGCGACTGACCGAGCGCCCGGCCGATGAAGCGGTTTCCCGTCATGTTGGCGAAGACGCCCTCCCAGAAAAGCGGCACGCCACTCACGTCATCGCCTGCACGCGCCAGCAGATAGACGCTTAGGTAGTCCTGCTCCAGATCCTGGGATTCGCCGTTGCGGAAACGGGCAAACGCATTGCCCGTAACCGGTGCCTGATGACCCGTCAGCAGGCCCGCCGCGCCCGAGAGCAGGTCTAACTTGCGGCCCTGCTTTTGGTTCTGACCCTGATGGTCGAGGATCACGCGAGCCAAGTAGCGGCTGACGTAGGTGCGGATCTCCAGCGGACTGCTGGCATAGCTGTCGATGGCGTTGCCCAGCAGCAGCGCAGTGCCCTGCGTGGTGGTGGGAATCGGCTTCGGGATATACATCACGTTGAACTTGCACGCGTTGACCGGGGTGACTTCCACGGTGGCCTCTGCGCCGTCACGCAGGTAAGTGACCTGCAGCGGCTGGCCGACCTCGGCCTCATCCGCGAACACCTCGTCGAATCGCTCGGTAACCTGCTCGAGTTTCCGGGTCTGGAGTGCCTTGCCGTTGAAGGCGACCAGCTCATCGAAGTCTTTCAGACCAGAGGCAGCGGCCGGGGACCCTTCTCCCACTCCGAAGATCATCGGGCGGTTTTCCATTGACCCAACCTGCGTGAAACCCAGCGCCGGTCCGGTCGTCTGGCCGCAAAGCTCCACATTGGCTTGCGCGAGCGGCCACGCGGCACTACTGATCTGGCCCCAGCGGCTGATTTCCTCGCGGGGCTGCACCGTAGCTCCGGAAGCGGTCAAGGAAGTCAGCGAGAAAGCGGCAGAGACGGCAAAAAGTGTGATGCGGTTCATTCGTCAGGTCCTTGAAAGTTCGGAAGCGGTTATCGGCCGGTGTTGAGGGAAATGAACTCGCTGAGGTACTCGGCGAACTCGGGTGAGAAATGGAACTCGTACTTCGACACCATCACCCTCAGCTGGAATCCACAGACGGAAATGATGCTTGGGCTCCGAGAAATTGCACGCGTCTGCTGCTGCAGGTCGTCATAACTGGGAATGGCTGTGGGCTGGCTCTTCGCGGTGTTGTGGTTGAAATGGACCACAACTTCTTGCAGTACTGATATCTTTTTGCGGAGCCATGCGACGGTGAAATAGTTGTAGTTGTTGCACTTGCTGAACTTCTTGTCGCTGCTGTCAATGGTCGGGCGATAGTCCAGCACCACGGCACCTGAGCGATGGACAACTTCCTTGCGGTCGATGAGGAACTCGCTGACGAAGCGAGTGGCAAGCTGGCGGTTGGCTTCGTTCTCGGCATCCTCGACCGGCAGCAATACGTTCAGGCCGTCAATAGCGCGATGTACTGCAGCCTTGATGTCCACACTGGGAAGATCCGCATCCCAGCGACAGGCGAGGCTTTCGATAAAGCCGCGTTTGACGTCACAGTCATCAAGACTGGGGCGTATACCGAACCGCGTACGATTTTCGAGGAACGCGTCATGGAGCCGGTCATAGGATTCTTTGGCAGCCTTCTCAAAAAACCTGAGTGGATCGAATTGCTGCAGAGTCCAACGGCCCTGGATGACATGTAGGCGGTCAGCAAACGCGACCGCCTCATCCCTGAGAGATTCCAGAGCAGATGCAATGTCGTTACAGGATTGATCGAAGGCAACAGCGTTCATGCGTGTGCAACTGAGTTCGTTGAATGAACTCAGTATGCAAATCTGCAGCGCATCCCCTATCAGGCGCGTACTTCTTGCAACTCTCTCGAATCCACTGTCCGACTTGATCGACGTCCAACGTCAAGTTGATGGCATCACTAGCGCTTGCGAGTGGCCACCGCGATCGGGAGCTGGCCAGGAAAAGGCCGCTGTATCACTTCGATGTCCCACGAACTGGGTAACAAGCTGCGCTCAAGAAGAATGGCGTCATTGAAGGACGCCAATGCCTTCTCATAGCTCTTCGACCACACCAATACGTTGTCCAGCACCACGGACTGCGGGCTTGGGGTGCCCGGGTCCGGGCGGCGGCCGTCCATCGCAAGGATCCACTTGGTCAGTGCGGACGTCAGTGCGCCGAGCGACAGTACGCGGATGGCCAGCGCGGTGAACGCTCGCTCTCCAATGATCCTGGCGGCGTCAGCAAGCGAGATTTCGTCCAATGCAGACTTGTCCCACTGCTGCAGTTCGTCGGCGGATAGAGCCTTACGTGCTAACACAAACTCTTCGCGGTAGAACTGGCTCAGTACCCGCAGCCGGCGCCAGGCGCCGGCAGGATCGCAGGGTGCCATAACGTCCAGCGCGGTCTTGGCAAACCTGGCCATCAGCTCATTCATCATGGCCGTGGCGATATGCCGGCGGTCAACAAGCTCGATCACCACCACATCCTCGCCGGCCTCCGGCGCAGGGGACAGGGGCATGAGCGGAGGAATCGAGAACCCTTCGTCCTTGCCATCTCCCTTCCAGTACAGCGTGCCGCTCACCTCGACTGGCACGGCCTCCCAGGCCGCGGTCGGCAGGTCCACGTCCTCCGCCGGATAAGGATGCATATAGACCCTGATCGGCGGGGTGGCCTGCAAGAGACTGTCGGTGAGCGACGCGCTCCGCCGGCCCACGTGGTGGGCATAGCCCTCCCATTCTCGTTGGGCCAAGTCCCCCAAGACAGCCACAATGCGATCAGCCATTTCGGTAGGGGTTTTGCCGCGGGCCGCCGCCCCCTGCCCCAGCAAGGTGACATCGTGGGCAATGTCGCGCAGCACCTGGTAGCGGGCCAAGAACCAGGCTTGCCCTGGGTCGTGAATCGCGGTGGTGGGCTCGGCCTGGTCCAGCGTGTTGTCTGCGCTCATTTGTCTTCTTTGTACTGTCTAAGCCTGAGCGGCCAAGGATACGGGGCAAGGAATACAGCCAACAATGGTGAAAACACCCCTTCATTTCTGGGATTCGTTACACAAGCTCGACCCTAGGCTAGTTTTCCCAACATCCAGGGCAATCCAATGAAGAAGACCAAACCCCAATGGCGCGGCCTAATCGGCGCCGGCGTCGTCATGTGCTCTGTCCTGGGCGGCGGCGTATACCTGATCCACTCCATGGGCTCCAACGCCGAAGGCAGCGATGGGAACCCCCTTGCCCCTATTGCCCGGCTCTTCGGCCTGTCCCCAAAAGACTACTCCCCCCCGCCGCTGACGAGCCCCATTCCCGACTACCGGCAGCCGACCGGCGGCGCTGAGACCTCCGGCGACTCCGCGTCGCTGGCCAACACCCTCGACAAGGTGGACCTGGGCGGCTTGATTAGGTCCAAGGCTGAGATCCGCCGCGACTCTCAGGAAGCGGTGGGCGCCATCCTTGGTTCTGCGCAGGTGGTCGACGGGGACACGATCGATGTCGCGGGTCAGCGGATCCGCCTGTACGGCATTGACGCTCCGGAGCTGGCTCAGAACTGCATGCATGCGACTGGCCAATGGGATTGTGGCCGCCGGTCGGCCCTGTGGCTGCAGCAGCTCATCAGCACCAACGAACTCTCCTGCATCTCCAAGGGAAGCGATCGCTACGGCCGCATCGTGGCCACATGCACGATGGGCGACCTTGATGTGGCCTCGGAGATGGTCAGCAACGGCTGGGCGTTGGCCTATCGCTCGATCACCAAGACCTATGCGATCACCGAAGGCAAGGCCAAACGCAATCATCTGGGATTGTGGGACAGCCAGTTTGCCAACCCTTGGGATTTCCGTCAGGAGAAATGATGCGCAAAAGGCCCGGGAGTTCCCGGGCCTTTTTATGTAGGGCGGCTCCCCGTACAAGGCTACGTTGCAACGCTGAGTTGGAACGAACCACGCAAACTATCCAGTAGGCGTCGAAAATATGTCGCAAACAGAAGCAGTTCTGCATCGACGTGGGCCTGCATGTCGTCCTGGCCGTCAGGAAGCTCGGTTTCAACCAGCACGGAAAACTTGCTCACCGCTAGCGATTCATCCAGCACGAACTCGTAGTCATCGCCCACGCTTGCGGCGAGTCGTGAGACCTTCATGCCGGCTTCGAGGTGTTTGGCCACCTCTTCCGAGTGAAGATCCACACCCTTGATTCGCACGCTCGCCGAGTCCGGCCCCTTCAGCACGCACTCATCGCCCAAGGTCCACAACTCAGGCAGATTCCCACTGGCAAGCCAGTCCGTCATCCGGCTCGCCGGCAGGTCCGGTGACGATAGAGGAATCGCCGGAAACGAACCGATCGCCGCGCGAACGTGAGATACGACAGTCTCGGCGGTCTTTCGACTACTGGTGTTTACAACAAAGAAATGTCGCTCCTGGTCGATTAGCGCGAATGCCTTCTTCTTGACAGTGAAGGAGCGAGCCATCAGCTCCGCAACTACCTCCTCCTTCAAGCGCTTTCGCATTCGCCCACCTGGCCTGCGACCCTCCTTTTCCTCGTGCTCCTTTACTTTCGCTTCAAGCCGCTCATCCACCACGGCAGGCGGCACGATGCGCGACTCGGTTTGTACTGCAATCAGAATTAGCTCACCCGTGCGATAGGCGAAAGGCGCGTCATCCATGTACACAGGCGGCACGAAACCCTCACTGGACATCGCCGACGGCTCGCACGGTTTGAACGGCAGCTCGGCAAGCATAGCTTCGAGCGGAGTGAAATCAAGCCCTGGCGGGTAGCTAAAAACGATGGCCTTTGAAAAGTGCATTTGTGCCTCTGTGATGCGATGGTGGTACTTAGCGCGGGATCGACATGCCTGGTGGCTGACCGCGACGCTCCATCTCGATGCGATCGAACGGATCGACAGGAATCGCTTCGCGAGCCTGCGCCAAACGCTCCTGTTCTTTGCGCGCCTCTACAATGACTTGCATCGGGGTGCGGCCGTTGATGGTGGGGAGGATGTGCTGAAACAGCGCCGTATCAGGAATGGCCGTCGGATCCTGACCGTATGCGGTGAAGTCGGTGCCCTTCAGGCGCGTCACCGCCAGGAAGCGGACGGCGAAATCCAGCGCCTCGGCGTCGTTCGCCGGCAGTGCCGCGTAGATCTGCTTCAGCGAGTCCAGGGCTACGTCAATATTCGGAGCGTTGATGGTGAGCGTGAAGGTCGGATCGCCCTCTGCAAACTGCCCAAGTTCCGAGAGAGCGGCGACGCGGCCCGGATGGTTGTTCAACTGGGTCAGCGGATCGATCGACGTCACCTCCGATGCCAATCCCGCAGTGTCCTTGATGTTGGATAGGCGATTGACGGCTACCGCCGACCTTGGTGCGAGTCTGCTGAGTAGATTCTGGGGCGAGTGCCCTCCGGAATTCGATGACAAGGATTGGTGCACCGCCAGCGTACCGGCGAGGCCAACAAATGCCACCAAGCCGATGATGTAGCCGCGGTTCCAGGTCATCGTGCTCACTGCAACGTCCTGGTGCTGCCCATTCCAGTCGCCGTCATCGCCAGCTGTCCACGGATGTGGGCGGATGCGGCTTCCAACAGGTTGAGCTGAGTGATGTCACCGGCTTGCCACTTCGGCGCCGAGAGAAAAATCTTACCGTCCGCTCCAGTCAGCTCCAGCATTGCCGCGTCCAGCACCGGCTTGATCTCCTCCGCTCCTTTGGCCACGCCACTGAAGTAACTAAAGACCTCAAGGTCTGCGGTCTCGCCAGGCAGCAGCGGCTTGTCGAACTGTTTCTCCACGCGCTGACTCAGCCATGGGGTCAAGCTGCCATCAGGTCCGAAATTGACCATCATCACCGCCTTGGAGACGGGGACATCCAGGTTGTTCTGAACAGTCAGCTTCAGGCGAAGCACTAAAGAGCCTGCAGCTTCCGACAGCGACTCACTTGCGTTCGCATAGTCGGCTTTGATCACGGTGAAGTTGGCCATCTTGTTGCCAATTTCCTCTGCGGCCTTCTGGCGGCGGCGCAGCTCGGCCAGCTGTTTGTCGTAGGTCGCAAGCTGGGTCGTATAGTTCTGGCGAAGCTTGCCGGCCAACACCAGCAGTTCGTCCTTACTGAGGTTGTCGACCAACGGCTTGACCGTACGAAATGCTTCTTCCTTGGTGGGCATACGGCCCTTGGCCGCCTGCTCCATGATCAGCTGCGGGTCGATGCTAAAGCGCGCGACGTCGGCTAGTGCGACATCAAGCTGGTCTAGCTCCGCTCGATCGGTAAGGTTTACGCGGATTTTGTCAACGGAGTCCAGCAGTGCCTCCTGCGACGACGCGTCGATCAAGTTCCGATCGGACTTGTTGCAGGAGGCAAGGCTAAGGGCGATTGCGCACATCACGGCGCAGGTGCGGGCTTTGTCGAGAATGGACATGGTTTCAACTCGTAGAGGTGGACGCCTTTCGGGCGTGTTTAATTTGCAGGTCAACCGAGGTGTTGCCACGATAGGTGTTGGAGGTAAGCGTGTATGCGGCATTGACCATATCGCCTGCGGCAACTGGCACGTCGGCTTCCGAAGGCTCTGGGCGAAACACTGACGTCTTAATCGCCCCGAACCAGATGGCCGATGTGACACCGCCGTATCGATCCTTCAGGCTGAGCTTGATGTGCGTCTTATCGGCACCGATGACCCGGGCACTGAGAACTTGGAACTGGCCATGGAAAACGGGCGGGTCGAACTCGCGACCGTAGGGCTCCAGTTGAGCCAGCTCATCAACCATGGCCAGCGACGGCGAGGCGTCCAATTCCCCGTCCGTATGAATCAGGGGATGCAGTTGCGATGGATGAACTTGCAGTAGTACCGCTTCGCAGAACAGCTCCTGCAGCAGATGGATATTGCCCGCCTGCACCCGCAATCCGCCGGCGCCGTGGTGGCCGCCATGCGATAGCAGCAAGCCCGGCTCCCATTCGACCACTTGGTCCATGGCCTGCTTGATGTTCACGCCGGCGGCGGTACGAAGTGAGCCCGTGAAGACGCCCATCTCACCCTCTTTCGGGGAGAGCATCATGGTGGGGCGGCCCAGAGCTTCAGTGAGCCTGCTCGCAGTTATCCCGTGACAACCTGCGTGACCGTTCTCTAGGCATACGACAATGGCAGGACTGTCGCTGCTCGCCTGCAGCGCCGCGATCGCCATCGCAGTGGCAGTCATCTCCTTCTCGATGCCACGGCGAGTCGTGTTGTCTTCTTCCAGGACGGTGGCCAACCGGACCGCTTCGTCGTAGTCCTTGCTCATCAGGAATTGGACACCGGTCATGGCCTCACTCAGTCGTGAGCGGGCATTCAATCGTGGGCCAATCTTCCAGGCCAAATCAGGCGCCGAATACGCATCCTTTTTACCCAGCACAACCGCCATCCCTTCCCACGCAGGTCTACGCCTGGCGTTCATCACCTTCAGCCCGTGCGCGATGAGCGCGCGGTTGTTGATCGATTTCGACAAGCTCACTGCGTCGCAGGCACTACCCAGCGCAACCCAGTCCAGTAGGTCGCCCAGGCGCGGTGCATCAGCAGGCAGGTGGCCACGATTGATCAGCTCGGCTCGCACTGCACACATGACCAGCCACGCCACATGGCAACCGGCCACATTCTTGTCGGCAAAGCTGGAATCAGCACGAGCGGGATTGACCACGGCAACAGCGTCCTGGGGAATGCCGCGTGCCGGAATTTCATGATGGTCGGTCACCACCGTGTCGATGCCCTCCTCCCTCATGCGCGTTATCCGGTCATGGTCCGCGCTGCCCTGGTCACCGGTGATGATGAGTGAAGGAAGAGGATGGTGCTGCAGAATGCGGTCGACCACGGCGTTGCTGACACCGTATCCCTCCTTCATGCGGTGCGAGTTGAACAGGAGCACGTCCTGCTGGGCCATGCCAAAATAGTCAACCAGCGAGGCCAACATCACTGCGCCGGCAGTACTGCCGTCTGCGTCATGATCGACCACACATGCAATAACTTCGCGCCCCTGTATCGCGGTGCAGATGCGATCCACCGCGATGTCGATGTCAGGCAGCTGATGATAGGAATCTAGATCAGCGATGCGTGGCAGCACGCGCTGGCGAACGGACAGACCACTATCCTCAGCCTTCATGCGGCCGGCAATCACACGAGCCTGCAGCGGCGTGAACCCATCGCGCTCTGCGGATCGCAAGATCAATGCATCGACCGAGCGCTTGCGAATTTTCGGATCTGGAGTCACATCAAGAAGTCCAAACGGCAGAGACCCAACATTAAAGGCGCCGACCGTGCCCTCATTGGGGTTCTGGCTTCTTTCTCCGCGACTGATGAAATTCGGGACGAGGACGGCGCTCATGGGTCATCGGCACATGCATTGCGGCTGGATGATTGATATCCCATCATGCTCCGCGGCCTGGTTCGAAAGCGTGGCCACTGCAAGCTCAAGAAATTTGGCGCTCTTCGAATGGCGCTTCCACGCAGAACGCTGGCCATGACCTATCTTCATTTGGACAACTTCCGCGTTAGGCCGTCGCTTGGACGGAAGGTCGGCCGGCGGATCGTGTGCGTAGATTGCAACGAAGGCGCCAAGCGACGGGTGCTGGCAGCGTGGATGGTCACCGGTTCGCTGCCGAACACACCAAAGCCACTGATGTTCACTTCCCGCCCCTTGCCGAGCTGGGCAACGATGGCTTCGAACAACATTGCAACTAATCTCGTCGTCTTATGCTTCGGCAGGTCCAGTTCGTGCGCCAGAAGTTCCACCAGGTCTTTCCTGTTCATTGATGTGTTCTTTCAGTTGCTGGTGTTGAGGTGCCACGTATCGGCGATATCGAATCGCGCGATTGAGTGGATTGCTGCGATTGCCTGCAAGGCATCTTGCTCATATTCGATGCCCATCGCTTGCATCCACTGGTGCAGGCGGCGCTTCTGGTAGCGGGCGTCGGCGTCGTCTGACGGAACCAAGATCGAACGCACTGCGAATGCCAGAGCATTGACGTCGGTTGCCAGCATTACGCCGCCTGCTGCATCGATCAGCTCCACGAAGTTCCGTGCACGGCCCTCGCGTATGCCCCTGACCATCAACCGTGACGCATGCGGGGCTGCTTGGCTGATGGTGCTCATCGTGGAACTGAGCAGCGCATTGGGCGGCAGCACGTCGCCGTCGGCCTCGGTGATCGTTCCATCGCTGCCCACCGAACGACCCAAGCTACTGTCCGGGTTGTTGCAGATGCGGGCCTGAGGCAGTGCCTCATACAAGTCGCGCATCAGCCCCCACGCCTGTCGGGCACGTTCCGGTGACACTCCTTGCTCCCGATTGACGATTACCTGCTCAGCGTGTTCCCGCGCCGAGACGATGTAGGAACGGTTATGGGCCCTGGCTGGCTCCATCGCCATGAGCGTGACCATGGGTGTATCGCTGATCTGGTTGTGGCCCTTGTGCATCGGCCTGGGCTCTGTGCTCAAGACACGGACTCTCGTGACGATAGTCGCCAGCTCTTGTGCGAGCTGGTAAATTTTGTCGATGTGTGGACGTGGCGGCATAAGTTAGTTGATGGCAGCAATGCTGTAGGCAGATCGGTTGGTGGCAGCATAAGTCCGATACGCACAAGCCATGGTCTCGCTGTTGGCGATGTCGTAAATCTTCGCCGCGTAGTTCGGATCGGTCGCGTAGCCAGCCTGCTGGAGGGCATAGGCAAAGCTCAAGACACTACCTCCGGACTGAAGGGCGGACTGGTATCGCGGGCTTGTCTTTAACAACTGCACATAGTCGGTGAAGCTCTCCGCATGTGAGCCGTATGCGCGGAACGCTGCAATCTCGCGCCTAAGGATGCCTCCGACCTGTTCATGGGTTGATGTCCTTACTACGTCTCCATTCCAGCGGCTTGCTTTTATTCCAAACAGGTTGAATGCACTTGTCCCGTCGCTTCGACGGATATGGCTTGTTCCCCAACCGGTTTCCAGCGCTGCTTGGGCAACAATTGCCCTTGAGTCAACTCCCAGCTCTCGCCCAGCGTTGAGCGCCAGATCCATGATCTCCAGCACGAAGCCTTCGCGTAGCATCGAAACATTGTTGCGTGGCGTTCCAGGGCATACGGATGGCTGCTTCAGCACCGAAGGCAATCTCTGCATCGGAGCAGCTCTGAAGTAGGTGGTGGGCATGGCGATAATCGCGACCGCGTTGATGACATCGCCTCCCGATTCCGAGATGGTGCGAATCACCTGCGGGCGCCCCACGCCAGACTGAGATGCCTCTGCCTTAGGGAAGCATGTCAGCAAAAGGACGACCGCCAATGCCGCTGCGCACGAATGCAGCTTGCCTTGACTGATGTTGTGGAAACAGTCTCTGTCCATTCGTCCGAAACCAGTTCTTAGATTGCAGCCAAGGTATCTGCCCCAACCTGTAACGAACCCTCGTTTGAACGGCAAAAACCCACCCCAATTTGGGGGGTTCACCGCATGGATTTAGACATCGAAAAGATTCTGCTGACCCTTACGCCGCCGTGGCAACGCATCCGGCCCTCGCTCTGCCGAAGTGCGCTGACGACTCGCCAAGGCGTGCCGAACGTTCTGCAGCACGCGTTCGCGTTCATGCAGCTGCAGTTCCGTGGCGCCAGCGTCCATCGCCGCTTGGACTAGCCCCTCCGGGATCGAGTAGTGCGGTATCAGGGCATGGCCGTTGAAGAATCGTGGTCGAGCGAGCTCGATCCGTTCAGCCAGCTCATGCAGAGCTTGAAGGTCATCGGCCAGCAGATTCCCGCAGTTCTGCTCGCCTCGGATCCAGCGCGCCTGCTCGACCCAGACCGTCATCGCCCAGCCAGCTCAATCGTCATGGCGTGCAGTCGGCACAACTTCAGGCAGAGGCGGCTGAGAGACGCCTGCGACTCGAGCGTGAACTTTGGACCCGGGGCTCCCTTGCTGGTGGCAAGCAGCCATCCCAGCCGCATCTCAACTGCGGGGAGATTGTTTGTATCCAAGCTGAGGGTGGAGCCTTCCGCATGCAGGGCACCATTAGAAGCAAGAGCCAAGGTGAGCGGATCCCTTCTGCCCCTCTCCAAGGCTTTGGCGTCCCAACGCAGATGGGCGACGAGGTCCGCAAACATGTCGGTGCTCACCCTACTGGCAGGCACTGCTGAAGAGACCAAGCCGTCGAACCATTGGCACAGCCTCGCGCTGTCGACTCCGGCTTCCATGCTCAGATTAGGGTCGCTGGACCAGGCTTGGCGAATCTGAACCGCGGTACCGGCGTAACGGCACTGCCATGCAGGTGTAGCGCCGCTGTTGGCCGCGACCATCAGCAAGTAGCCACGCTTCGGCAATCCGTGCCTCTCCTCGCTAGAGGGGTCGATCGCGCTACAGGCCTGATGATAGGGATCCAGGCTAAATGACATCGCCACTTGGTGAACGAAGTTTCCCTGTCTCATTCCGATCTCAGTGGTGCGTGGTGTTGGTAGTGGTGACCAAATGCAACACATGCTCACCTTGGACGCCTTCGGCTCCCAGTCGTTCATTGAGCACCCAATCCACATCTCCATGTAGCAGCTTCAGCTCCTGGCCCAAGTACGGGGTGTAAGCACGGTTAAGGCGTCGGTATGTGTTGAGCGGATCCGATCGCAGGCGATAGATCGTGACGCCTTCCTTGGCCAGGCGGAACATGGCCTTGTCGCCCAGATACGCGTCAGCCATGAGCGTAATCAGATCGACCATCGCCACTTGGAGATCATCCTCAACCAGGATGCCTGCGTTCATCAGGGCCCGAGTGTGCTGTTCGAAGTGCGTCTGATGGCAGCTATCAAGGAAGCACAGATCCATCGCGTACTGGGCCAACGCATCCTGCTCGTTATTGAGACCCGCACTGTCCGCCTGGCCGAACTCCACAGGCAGCGTGATGAGCTTGCCGACGGCAGAACCGTTGACGCAGATGGTGGCGGACCATTCGTGCTTCGCACCGGGACGCACTGTCCGAACACTACGCAAGCTGAAAGGGGCAAAGCTCTTCTGCAGAAAATCAAGCATGGTTGTTCCTACTTACCGTGGGAAGGTAATGCGGTCGTTGCGCGGGTTCCACCGAGCGAGATCTTTGAGCATCCCGATCGCAGCATTGAGGTTGGCTGGAGTGATGCGGAGTTCGAGCGCTCTAACTCTGAAGCAGGCAGGCCATTCGATATCACCGGTCCTGTCCTGACTGAGCGCTCTCGGCTGGTCAGGCAACTCGCGCAGGCGGCCCCTAAGAGGTGCACCGAGAAAACGAGGCCCAATCTATTTGACCTCCAATACACCGCATGCATGCAGTGAATCATTCGCCTAAGTTGGGCGGCGCGTGGCCAGCGTTGGTAAGCGATCAGACCCGGGTCAGGCTGCGTCTCACGATGCCCAAAGGCCTTGCGTACCGTTGAAGTGAGCTGGCGCGACATCATCGTCAGATGCTGAGGTGTCACGGCAACACCTCTTCATTGCGCGAGATTCCTGAGGGTCTATCTGTGATAACGACGTTGAGACTGTGTTGTGGGGTGGCCATGGTGTAGTTCCCATTCGGTAACGCCACCCTATGCGCATGCTCCGTTTCCCCTTCGGGGCCCGGCGATCATGCTGACAGTTTCACGCGTCGGGTCTCTGCGAGCCTCCCATCGCTCGCCACTGCTTGAGCGATGGCGGCATTCCATCCAGAAAGAAGTAGATCGGAACCAGAAGCGTTCCCTTAACCGCATTCCCATCACGCATGGCGGGTTTGAATTGCCAATTCGAGATTGCCCGGAGCGCCTCAGCGGTGAGAAGTTGGCCCGCAGTTGAGCGCATGACCTTCAGCCCCATGGGATAACCCAGCTCATCCACCAGCACGCGCACGATGACAATGCCCTGGTCGCCGGCGTCGCGAGCTTCTCGCAGGTAGTTGGGTTGGCTGACTTTCCGGTACTCAGCTATTTCGATCGGCAGCACATCCACTGCCTCCATGAACTCAGCCGGCAGCTCCTCAGCTTGACCATAGATATGGGGGACCGTCCCCTCATACTCTTCTACCTCTATGGGTTCGGCGGTCATGAAAGGTAGACGACCGTCGTCATAGGACTCATTCGGACGCGGCAGCGGCTCCACCTGGGCGAGCGACGTCGACGTCGGTCGTGAGGGATTAGCTTCAGCAGGCATCACCTCCGCTGGAGGCTTGCGCTGCTTCGGTTGCGCCGGCGCCGCACTGATCGGCGGCGGCGGCGCCGGCGTTTGCCGAGGAGCCTGTGAGATGAACGTCATGCGCAGTCCTTCCTCGCGCCCGCCGCCGGCATCCTTGACCGCCGGCGGGCTGGAGATCGGTGCCAGAAGTACTAGCGCAAAGCCAGCGTGCACGATCAACACGATAGCAATCGCGAGAATGCGGGTTGGCCGCACCCCGAAGTCATTGGAAAACGGTGCCGGTGATTTCATGGCAGGAATTATCTGACCCAGCAGCCGTAACGAATACACGGAATGAAGGGGTGAAATGGGCGGTCTAAGGAGGGTTCGCTACACACAACCACTTCTACGATGTGCCCAACAGAGCCCCAACCCGGAGACATCCCTTGAAGTTCATCACCATGACGGCTCTGGCCGTCGGCCTCGCCGCCGCCCTTTCGTTTACCGCCGCCAGCGCAAGCGAGGCGACCATCCGCGACGCGGTCAAGCTAATCAACCCGAAGGCCGAGGTGAAGTCGATCAGCGATTTCGGCATGCCGGGCGTCAAGCAGGTCGTGGCTGACACTTCCGTCGTGTACATCAGCGACGATGGCCGCTTTGTATTCTCAGGCCTGATGCTGGACATGGTGGAAAAACGCAACCTGTCCGAGGAAGCCCAGTCCCTGAGTCGCCAGGCGCTGCTTTCGACAATCCCCAAAAATGCCGTGATCAGCTATGAGCCGAAGGATGTGAAGCACCGAATCACTGTCTTCACAGACGTGTCGTGTGGTTATTGCCAGATGCTCCACAAGAACATGCAGTCGTACCTGGACAAGGGTATCGCGGTGGATTATGTCCCTTTCCCGCGCGGTGGCCTGGAGTCCCCGGTGTTCGCCACCATGCAGAGTGCTTGGTGTGCCAAGGACCAGAAGAAGGCGCTTGATGCGGCCTACCAAGGCGCCACGCCGCCAGAGGTGAAGTGCGCCGATTCTGTGGCCGCCATGTACCAGCTGGGCGACAAGCTGGGCGTGGACGGTACTCCGGCTATCTATGACCAGTACGGCAACCATATGGGCGGCTATGTACCAGCCGACCAGCTGGTCCAGCAGCTCGACACGCACAACACACGCAAGACCGGCCTCAAGACCGCAGCGAAGTAATTTATCAGTCCCCTCGGCTGTGCAGCAGCGCGTGCTTCCCCTCACGCGCTTCTGCACAGCCACTTTTTTGCCCAGGGGCCGACCCACTCCGTGCGATAGCACCCCCCCGTCGCACGGTTCCGCTAAGGCCCCATCTTCTTCAAGCGGACTTTATGGCCAAAATTCCGATGCGCAAAAAGTGCTTCTTGATGGTTGCTATTCTGTCCGCCATCTCGCTGCTTAGCAGCTGCAACACACTGCGTCCAACCAAGGCGTGCATGGACAAGCCACTCAAGCACTACATACACGACGAAGGCCGTTGATCGTCGCTTGATAGAACCTCGATCTCTATGGGATGGTTTCCAGACCTGCGTGCACAGCGTGAAGCTGCTACTCCAGATGCGGCAGCGCAGTAGAATCATCGGGCACTGATCAGCTGCATCTGTTTGAGTAACGGCCAGATCATTGCTCCCGAAATTCAACGCGGGACGTCTCACTATCGTGGTGCCCTCGCCATCGAGGAACACCCCATGATCGACCACGACATCTGCCTCTCCATCGTCACCAAGGTTGCAGAAGCAGGAGTCTTCTACCAGGATGCCTTTACCAAAGCGGCAGCGCTGGAGTGGAATACGTCTTTTCCAATCAGTGACGTCCAGCTTTTCGAAGACACCTTGGAGCTTCACACCAACAGCTTCCAGCACTACCTGGCCGTGCGACTTCGTCTGCAGGCGGTGCTCAAGGAGCGCACGCGCGGTACTTGGGCCACGGCAACCTACACGCGTGAGGACGGCCATGTCGAGAAGGCATCTTTCATGGCCAATGGCGCCGGCGGCGTATTCTCTGGATCCCCCAGCAAGGACTATGACTTCCAGGCGTTATCCACGCGCATGGCCGAGATGGAGATCTACGATACTCGTAAAGAGTATGAACGCCTGAAGATCCAGTCCGTAGCGATTAGACATCTTCAGTCCACACACTGGCGCGTTGGTACCAAGCTACGCAATGTACGCATATCGGGCCTTGGCTGCTTCAGCACCGTCGTAATCTCGGCCGTTCATCCAAGTGGTCATGTCGAGATGATTGGCACGCGTCGTGGTTCGCGAAAGCGGTGGGAAATGAGCGTCCTCGCGCAGGGCATCATCCAGATGGATGAGGACGTGCTGGACAAAGTAGCCTGACGCCCGACCTGAAACGACGAAGGCGGCCGATCTCTCGGCCGCCTTCGTCGTTATTGTCTCGAAGATCTTGCCAGCGCTTAAGCGGCGGCATTCATTCCAAGATAGTGGCCATGCTCGCTGGTATACAGCTGGAACAGGCGGTCCACGTGGCTCTGCTCAGGCGCGCCATCGAACTCTAGCAACCAGGACTGATTGCCCACCGGCAGGCGCGGCGCAGCTGCCGGCAGGATCTTTGCGCTGGTCGCCACTATGGAATCCAGATAACTACGGTAGACCTTCAGTAAAGCATCAAGGCGCGACTCGCGCTTTGCCTTCAGCAAGTCATCAACCACTTTGCTCAAAACTTCCTCCCGCATTGCCAAGTAGCGACTCTGCAGAAGAGTGGGTTGCTTCGCGTCCTTGCGCTCCTTTGCCGCCTGATCACGGTATTGCGTCAACGCCACAAAAAGCTGGACCGCAGGTTGATCAGAGCGAATGAGCATCGCGGGGAACAGGAACGATAGATCGCGCGCAGCCGCGCCGACGGCAGCATATTCGACGGTCTCGGTGACGACCGGATAGACCGGCTTGATCTTGGTAATCGGCTTCATTCGGCGTTTTCGTCCTGAGCAGGGTTGAAGCAGGCTTGGATGCCGTTCGCGATCGCGCTGGAGATGCCGGCGACCACGACGGGGTTAACCAGGCGCCGGGCTTCATCCGGATGGCTGACGATACCAACCTGCAAATCAAGCGTGGCATGCGTACGCAGGTCCAGATGGGACTCGCCACGGGTGCGATGGATGCCCAGGGATTGGTCCACCAGAGGCATGTTTAAGCCCGGGAGCTTCATGCTTCGGTAGAGAGACGGCATCTCGCCTACCTCGCGCAGACCGGTGCCGATCAGGCGAGCACAGGAGACCGCGGTCGCCATCTCCGGGTTGGAGTGGCCCAAGGTGATGGCGTAGCCATAGAACGCTTTGGCGTGGCCGGCTGCGACCCATTGGGCAGGAATTGCATGGTGACCAAGACGAACCGTCAGGCGGGCCGCGGAGTCTGTCTGAGGCCCGTTCGCGACAGCGGCAGGGATCCCCAGCCCATCCAGATCCCGAACAAGCTCCGCAGCTAGCTGGCGGTCGTAGGCGACGATCGGCCGGCCGGTGGCCGAGGTCCCGACCTCCGGCGCGAGTTCGACGACAACCTGCGCTGGCGCGCTGGCCAGCGCCATGACGAGAAGCAGTATTTGCATGGTCAGTCCTGGTTGGAGGTGTCGGAGTCGTCGCCAACCATGAGGTCGACGGCATTAAGCAGCTCTTTGGCCGGTATCGGGCGCTCAAGGAACATGCTTGCTCCGAGTGTTGCGGCCTGCTGCCGCACAACCGGTGATCCGTCTGATGTGTACACGATGATCGGCGTGTCCTTGTTGATGCCCTGCCCTTTGCGAACCAGCTCCAGGACATCGAGACCTGACTTGCCACCAAGCATTACATCGGTGAGTACAAGCTGATACCGCTTGTGCTCAAGGATCTGCAGAGAAGCGTTGCCGTTGTCGCAGGTGTCCACCTCGTATCCCGCCTTACGGAGAACGCTTGAGTAGAGGTGCAGGTTGGAGGCCTGATCATCAACCACCAGGATCGAAACAGGCTTGGAGGGGCCAATGCTCATTACGCGACCTTTCGAACCGTTGTCTCGGCAAATGCCGCGCGATCGTCGTCCTGGCTAATCTTCACCGTCACCGGACCCACAAGGCGATCACCAACGATTCCATCGGCGCGGCTGGCATGTTCTACGAGTACCACGCTCGAATAGTCCGTGAGCTGCAGCGACTCAAACACTGCACACCAGGCAGCCGTTCGGTTGCTGGCTTCGAGAAGCGCCTCCGGTGCACTCAGCACCACAACATCCAGGCTGACATAACCCACCACGTACACACTCAGCTCATGCTGTTTGCCGTTTGGGGCGGAATACGACAGCGGCCGCTTCAGATCGGACAACAGGCCCAATCTGAATTCCCGCGCGGCGATGTCGGCACGGCTCTGGGCCGTTGCACCTACGCGCCCGGCGGTTCTCTCGTTTGTTGGCATGTCAGTAAAGCTCATCGAATCGCCTGGTGAAGCAAGTCCGTGCTGGACGGGGATCGAGCGGAATGATCGGCTCATCCAGCATGTGATCCAGACCTTCTGAGAACGGCTCAGCTGGTGCAATTCCGAAGTGGCGCATTTCGGCAGCATTGGCCTGCCTATCCGCGCACTTCAGATGTGCCATGTCTTCCGCTGAAAGTGGCGGCAGTCCATAGGCACGGTAAATGACGTCCTGCAACTGATCCTCAATTGGACGGTACAGGGAGCCGACCAAGTTTTTCACCGCAGGCCCGAGATGGTGCATGTAGGCCTCCGATGCATCGTGCAGTAGGCCGTGAAGAGCGAGCCGAGGATGAACGATTCGGCTCACAACGACGCTGTGCTGTGCGACCGAATAGAAATTCGCGAGCTGCCCGACAAAGCGACAGCAGTTGCTCAGGCCTGTACTGATGTCCTCAATCCTGATGGTGCTGGGACTGGGATCAAACAGGTTGACGCGCTGGCCTGAAAGTGTCGGAACTTCAAGCATCACATTATAGGACGCCTTCGCGCGCAGGGGGTTGATATGGGTCATGCGGCCAGTTTTCCCCGTCCACTGCCCCTGACACTGGGGCGCGACTTTCACGCAGCACCCTTTGCCGGATGTGTGGGAAAAGCAAGCAACAAACGCGCGAGCGCCAGTTTTTTGGGGTGATCAAGGGTCGCCATTAGCCTGCCGGCGGTCAACGTCGACCCTGTGATACCGCTAATACGTTCAGCTCGTTCAGGATTTGTCAGGGCTTGCACCAGAAGTGCGAATGCCCTTTCCGTGTGTCGCACCGAATTACGGTCTATTCGTGCCGCATCGAGCGTGATCTGTGAGGTTCGCGTCGCGCCGCAGATGACCGCCTGGCCACCGAACAGGTCGGGTGTCAGTAGGGCTGCGGCCTTGACGGCTTCCAGGAATTTGGGCTCTTGCGTGTGCATATCGAGAAGCGATCAGCGAGGCTGATACCGAGGCTATGCCACACCCCCTAGCCCTGAAAGGGGGTTTGTGGGGTGATTCGCGTCTATCCAATGCTTCTGCCGAACGGCGGCAGCGCGCCGAGGATCCGTTTCCCATAACCCTTGGTCAGGAGGCGGGCATCGAGAAGATGGATCGATCCGGTGTCGGTCGCACTACGGATCAATCTGCCTGCAAACTGGGTTAGAACACGGATTGCATGCGGCACAGAAATCATCGCGAAGCTATTGAGTTTTCGTGACTCGTACCATTCGCTGAGCGTAGCAATGATCGGGTCTGTGGGGACCGGGAATGGCAATTGCGTGATGACCACGTTTGTGCAGTATTTGCCTTTGAGGTCTAGTCCTTCACCCACACTCTGCATCCCGAAAATGATAGATCCTTCGCCTTTCTCAATGCGTTCGATATGTCGTTTGACCAGTTGCTGTACAGGCTCTTGGCCTTGCACGAGGACCCTTGAGGTGATGTGCGTCGGCAGCAGATCGAAAACGGCTTTCATCTTCGACTTAGCCGTGAACAAGACGATACTTCCCGCTGCAAGGTCCAGATTTTTTTCGATGTACTGAACCACCTCACGCGTGTGAGCATCTCGGTCCTGCGGCGTGAAGCGCATACGCGGCACATACAGCTTCGCCTGATTTGGCAGGTCAAAAGGAGACGGAAGGCTGACCATTTCCGCATCCTTCGGCACTCCCATTTCGGTTGCGATACCGTCGAAGTTTCCGCCTGCTGAAATCGTGGCCGAAGTCACTACCACTGAATCAACCTTACCCCACAGCAGGCTTCGGAGCAGCTGGCCGGCGCTCGACGGCGAGCAGTGGCAGATGATGTCCGTGGCGTCCTTAGTCAGGGTGATCCATCGCGCATTGGGCGGCGCACCAGGAACGTCGGACTTTGCCCAGGTACTCCAGAGCGTGACGTGCTCTGCCATCGACTCAGCGAACATGCCCACCGTTGTAACGAACTTGCCGCGGTCAGCTTCGCTGATCTTGCTTGAACTCTGAAGCCTGCTACTTGCCGCCTCTAGCACATTGTAAATCTTCTGCCCCCAACGGAGCAGCTGCTCGCAGTGCTCAGCCCAGCCCATCGGCAACTCACCGAGGGGCGCTCGCCACATCGCTTCATACTCCCCGGGATCCGGCGTCCAGGCGTTGTCGATTTCCGTTTTGAGCATCCGCAGTCGGCGGCTGTATTCGCTTGTCGCTTCCACGAACTCGGGCGGGCTCGTGTGGGCCAGCTTCTCGGCTTCCAGTCCGCTGTAGACCCTGGCCATGACCGAGGGCAGCTTTACCAGCTTGCGGATCGACGACGACAATGCGATCGACGCAGCACCGGTGTCGATCGCAATGGACGGCAAGTGATGGCCTTCGTCCAGCACCACGATCATCTTCATAGGATCGCCTAACATTGGCTCCTCCGACACCTGCGCCAGCTCCAACGCCGAGAGCAGCAGTGCATGGTTCACGACCACGATCTGAGCATCCTGCGCCGTCTTCCGGGCCTTCAACGCGGGGCATGCCCCCACGAAGGGGCATTTGCGTCCGATGCAGCCGCTGGCGTTCGTGGACACGTGCGGGCGCACGGATGGTGGAACTGGCACCGGCGGATTGTCCAGATCTCCATCCCACTTCTGGAGCTCAAAGCGAGCGATCAGCTCGTTGATGACAGTCGTGTCGGAACCGGACAATGGAGCTTCATATAGCGGGCCGATGTCCCCAAACAGCTCGTCCTGCCCACCGCTGGCGTTGCCGTTTGTTCCGGACGCCTTAAAGGGACAGAAGTAGCGTGCCCTGCCCTTTAGCAGAGCCACGGAAGCGTTGATGCCGGTGGCCTTCAGGAACGCGGGAACATCGCGGTCGTATAGCTGCGACTGCAACGCAACTGTTCCAGTGCTGAGGACCAGCTTCCGTCCAGTGTCCAGCGCCAAGGGCACACCTGGAGTCAGGTAGCCTAGACTCTTGCCGACGCCCGTGCCCGCTTCAATAAGCGCTACGCCGCCAGTTGTACCCAACGCACGAGAAGCGATGCCGATCATATGGCTCTGGGAGCGACGCACGGCAAAGCCAGGTGTGTTCGCCTGCAGCTCAGCGTAAGTGCTGCGGATCCTCGTGCGCTGATCTTCGGTCAGCGACCGGCTGGTTTCGGGCTGGGACATGGGAGGGTGGACGGCATCGAGCTACCCGCGGTCGGGCTGTCGCCCGCCATCGGATTTCACCCTGGCCGCAAGCTTTCCTTGAGAATTCACCCTACTTTCGCAAGCGCAGCGTTCGGCACATGGGGGTACAGGTTTTCTGCTCTGAGTATCCGGGCCGGCTGTGGTTGCCAATCAGAGTGTCGATCTACGGCGACAAGGATGCAGCGTGCGGACGCCCTAGCTCGCCTCGCCAAATCGCGCGTGCCGGGCCCAGGCCGCGACCGGAGTGTCTGTCCGCCGCCATTACGACGCCGTGGACGAGTAACACCGCCTAATCAGGCGGGTACCTTGGTAGATGTGGACCATGGTCCTCACGGTCCACGTTCAACGGACACGAGGTTTGCCCGCTGCAGGCCAGTGAAAGCTGGGCAGCATCGCGCAGCCCAGCTTTCAATCATCGAGAAGGTTAGGCGACGAGTGCCTTCTCACCCGGATTCTGGCCATCATTCGCCGCATTGTCGCCGGCGCCGACCTCACCCGCGCCCTTGCCCGTGCCGGTGTCCGCATTGGCACCGTCATTGCGGGTGGGATCAGGATCGGAATCGGGGTTGGTCTTGACTTCGGGCTTGGGGGCTTCCAGCACCTTCGTTCCAGCCTCAAGGAGGCGCACCAACGTTTCCTGGTCGGCCAGCTTGATCTCGATGTCGCCGTTGGTCAGCGCCTCGATGGCGCTGCCGACGTTCTTGGCGCGGATCAGCACCGGCTTCTTGTTGGAACCTTCGGCGGGCGCTAGGCGGACAATCTTGGCGCCCTTGATATCGGCCTCAATGCTGGCCGGATGCAGCGTGCCGCCGGCGGCGTAGTGATTGGTGATGTCGTCCTGAGTGGCGATGCTCGGCTTCCAGCTGTTACCGGCCAGAACCAGCAGGACACCGGATTCCTTGGGGGCACGCACCAGGTTCTCGGACTGGTCGCTTTTGCGGACCACATGGAAGATTTTTTCCTTTGCCACGATTGATTCCTTGCTTACGGGGGTCGATTAGGGATGCGATCGGCTGGCCAGGCCGCGAATTAGGCGAGTATCTCCAGTGATAAGAAATTACTACTCGGTGGCCACCGACGCAGTGTGCGTGGGAGGCGTCTCAGGTCATGCGAACCGCACTTTCGACAGCGAGTCGCTGCCCAGTTCGGGTGGAAAGGGGTGCGGGCCTTGTGCCGTGCACCCCACCCCGCGTGCACGGGAAGGGCCTGCCTTAGCGCCTTCGTTATCTCCCGGCGGGATCGATCGATGCTGAAGTGCATGCGGATGAAGGAGGCCAGGCATCGTTCGCCAAAGAGCCGAAAAGGGTACTGCATGTCGTCTTGCCCTGAGCTGCGCTCCACTTGTCTTTGGGCTATTCGCAGGTTTGCTCGACGGCTCTCGTTACCGTGAAACATCAGTGCAGGCTCACCGAAGACGCTGACATGCTGGACTTGCGTGCCGCTGAGGTCTGTTGGGGCAAGCACACAATGGCTGTGATCTTCACCCGGACATCCTTCATGCCCGCTCTGATAGCCTCCGACACGATGAGCTCCCGGTACTTTGGCAGCGCTTCAGCAGAATACTTCTCGCGGGAGAAAACCAGTCGCTCGCCCTTGTTGGCACGGAACCCTTGCGCCCGGGTCTCCTGCCCTCTCAGAGCGGACTGCCAGTGGAATTCGATGCGGTAGGCGTGCATGTGATGTCTCCGGTATGCACACAGGTTATGCAGTTGAGAGGATGCGAAATTGGGGTGCAGAAAACATGCTCACAGCACTTCCCTGCCGAAGATCAGCCTGCCGACAGTGGAGTCAGCTTTCAGGCCTTGTTTTCTTCTCAGACGATGCCAGCTGGTCCAACTGCTTAGCCTCTCGCCGGCTGACCTTGGTGGTTTCCTTCAGCATCAGCTTGAATCCGTAACTGGCTGCCGCGAAAAGCGCATCGCCCTGATCCAGCACGATGTCATGGAAGGTTTCCATGAATTCCAGGTCGTGCGCGTGGCTGCCCGAATCCTCGGTGTCGTGGAGGTACTCATGCACCAGCAGATGCGCTAGTCGCATGAAGCCTGGCAGGCCCTGCTTCATCATGTCGGCCGCAACACTATCGACCACGGCTACATAGCTCTGCCCGTCTGTGTACGCATCGATACCCTCACCGCGGCCGAGCATCAGCTCCCGCCTGGCAGTTATCGTCCCGGTTTGCTGCCGGATCGACGCAAGCACAGTGTTGTGGGTTTCTTCCGCACAGCGCAAGAACAATCGCTGCTTGCTCGAAAGCTCAGTCGCCATGATCTTGGACGACTGCATTTGTTTGTAGCCCGGGCAGTCCGCGAAGTTCTCGTAGATCGTCAGCTCTTGACGGTTGCTCTGCAGTGCATCCCATGCCGCAATGACGTCTTCGCTAGCCTTAAGGTGCTCAGGGAGGCTCCACGTCAGCCGATCGCCGGCCGCTTCCAACCGACGCCTCCAGACTTGAACCAATGCGGCCACCGACTCAACCCCGAAGCGTTCCAGTGTCACCTGCCCAAGCACCACAGCCGTCTTATCGCGGATCATTGCTTCCGCCATACGGTTACCCATCTCTGCGACTGTGATTGGTGTGCCGCCGTAGTAGCCAGGCTTTAGGACGTCATAAAGCGTGACGTGCTTGCCGTTGGAAAGTGTGATGATAGGCCTATCGAAGTTGTCAACGTTAGCCGGATCGGCAGTCTGTAACGCGAGATAGGTCCGGTCCGAATCGTTAAGGCGCTTCGACTTAGTTCTAGACGCCAACTCCGCGATCTTGGGCCGAAGTTTGGCCCAAACCGGACAGCTCTGGCGCATGATCTCATTCCGAGAAACGTTAAGCGTGAGGTCGTGACCTCGGCGAGTCACTAGCGTGCCAGCGATGCCCACGTTGCTAGAAGACAAACTTGCGACAAATATGCCCTGATTGTAGATGGCGAGAGAATAACCATCGGAGACGCGCAGGAATGCTTCCTCCGTGGAGATCGTCCACATGGACTCAGAGGGCGCTCTTGACAGCTGCTCGCCGTTGAACATGATGGGTACTTCCGAGTAGCGGACCAGCTTCTCCAGCTCAGTGCGGAACTCCACCATCTCTACGTTCGTCAACGGTTTGTAAAACGTTGCTTCGATACGCAAACCGTGAACGTGGGGTTCTTCGGTGCCGAGATACCAGTTGAATCCGCGCTGGCGAACGTCCACGTCGAACAGGAAGTTGTGGGAGTACATCTTCGACTTGCACCACGCCCATAGCTGCGCGCGCCCAAGTCCGAAGCGTCCAAACTCACGAACATGATTCGTGTGGTCGAAGCCAAAAACGTTAAAGCATTCGAGAACTTCTTCCCTGGTCCTGAATCCATGACCGTCATCGGTAATCGACATCGCGGCGGACGACAAGTTGATGCAGATCTTGCTCGCGCCCGCGTCAATCGAATTCATGATACAAGCAAGGGAACTCCTCCCGAGGGTGCTTGACTGCGAATTTACGGCGTGTATCAGGAACGCTGAGGAGAACTCGAACGTATGCGATTCGAGCTTACTGGTGCTGGACCGGTCGGTCATTTTGTCATCCGTCAGGGAAGTGAGAGGCATAGACTTCGCTGCTGCGAAGACGATCGACTCACGTTGACGGATTCGCAGATCCGCACCATCGGGCCCGGGCTTTCTGCGACCTCAGCAGCGACGCAAGGTCAGCGACTGCTGCTATATGTCAACGATCGCATGCCCTTGCTCGGTCGCGATGCGACATCGGCAGGCACATCCATGCGATGACAACGCAGGGAGCATCAAGCCTGCGCTTAGCAACATTCCCAGACGGAAATGGACTCTTCAACGTCTATCAGTCGCGACCTTTCACTTCTTGCTCGACGCCGCCCGGCATGAGCCAGCGCCCAGCTACGACGTCGACAACATAATGGTCTTCGGATTCAGCCAGGTCGCGGGCAACTGCTTCATCGCATGTTCCCTCTATCTGCCCTTCCATCGTATTGGTGATGATGTAGCGGTACTTCATAAAATTGCTCCTTCGTGGTGCCGAACTAGATGACTTGGACGCCCTGCAGGAGCGTGGCGCGCTGGCGCGCTGGCACATCCCTCGGCGTCAGCAGGTCGATACGACCGCGCAGCAACTCCTCCAGCTCTGCATGCAGGCGTGTCATGTCTGCGTCGGATGTTCCGGGCTTGAGATCCACCAGAATCGATGCGTCGACATTTGGGGATCCCGCTCCCACCAACCGCGGGTTCGTGGCGCCGTGACTGGCCACCAAACGACGAATTGCGGAGCGATGCGATGTGACTTCTAGGCTCATGCTATTGGAAGTTCCTTGTTGGATGATGTGATTGCTGCTGCAGCCCTCTCTCAGTGTGTGGTTCGATCTGACACAGTTGTGGGCACACGGCTATTGCTTCCTCACATCCGAATGTCGCCGGCTACTCCACTTCTGAGCGAGTTCCAATTCGGTCTTTGAGAGCTCGTCGGATAGCACGTTCCATATGTCGAGCTCGACCTGAAGGTCCAAACTGTGTTCTGCAAGGGAGTGGAGATAGGCGACTTCATCATGAGTCAATGGTTGCAAGCGTTTCGCCGCTGCAAGATGAGCGCGGTGAACTGATGCATTGGTTAGCCATCGAGTTAGACCGACCAACATTGCGCCCGCTCCTAGCGTCAAACCGGCTGTGCGTAAGGACACCAACTCAAGCACGGAGATGGCACCAACCGTCATCAGGAGAAGTCCAATGGCCACACCTGCGCCGATTGCGACTCGAAGTAGGTTCTGCTTGTGGTTGAGATGCAGCTTGATCCGCTCCATGTCCCTGTCGAAAGCGGACAAGGGCGAGTGTTTGCGCAGCTCAGGGATGCCGCTCTGCCCGGAGGCTTTCATTAGGTCGCCTCTGGTCGCTTCAGCTCACCGAGGACTGCCTCAAGCAGCGCACGGGTTTCCTTGGAAAGGCCGTCGTACCCCGGGTCGCTGGTGACGGCGGATGTTGCTTCGTGGAGCCGTGGAGCCGCCTTCTTGAGCGCCTTCTTGAAGGCTGCCTGCGGCAGGTTGCGGACTGTCAGTTGCTTGTGCCCGGCGTTCTTGGCACGCTCGACCATCTCCAGCGCCATGCGCTGCGCTGCCACCGGGCCGTGCTTACGGATCAGTTCCACAGCAACCTTGGCTGAGGCCTGGCCACTGGCCACCAGTTCAGCTAGCCGCGGCGGGGCGCTGGCCAACGTAATCAGCAGCTGAAGCTGTGGTGGGCTAAAGCGCTTCTTCGCTAGCAGTTCCTCTTCGGTGATACCAAGGTTCATGAGGCGTTTGACGACGATTGCGGTTTCGTATGTGGTGAGGTTACGGCCGTTGTTACTGTCGATGAGATCGAATTCCAGCTCCTGCGGGGAGATGGTCTTAGGCTTGAAGATGACCGGGACCTCTGTGATTCCGGCGCCCTCATTGTTGGCCAGCTGCAGAGCCTTCATGCGTGAGTGGCCGCGGATCAAAGTCACCCGGTCTTCGCCGTCGATCTTTGCCACGTACACGACCACCGGCGAGTCGGCATGGAAGCCCTCAGCCTTCATAGAGTCGGCCATGCTTCGCACGTAGGAGTGATAGTCATCCCCCTCATAGCGAACGTTGTAGCCGGGAATGACGTGGATCGTGGCCGGGTCGATGAAGTACAAGGAATCCGATCGGCGGTTCGCGTTCTTGATGACCTTTACGTTGCCTGGGACCAGGCTGGTTTCGACTTCGGAGGTAGGCAGGGCTGTGCTCATGCTGGTCTCGGTGCGATTGAGTGGACGAACCCACTTTCACAACATCGGCCGCCATCAGTCGGGGGCGCGCATTTCCTGCGGAACGCAAAAGTGGTTTAGCAAGTCTGCGAAACAACTTTTCCTGCCGTAACCGGGGTTGGGGGGTAATTCGTTGGCACTGCAGATCCAGGTCGTTCGTAGCGACGCAACGAACGGTGCTGCTCAAGGACCAACGCTTCGAGGCGTGAGGTACAGATAGAGCTACTGGGTGATGTCGTCACCTGCGGCATAGAAGTGCCGAGCCTTATGAAGAACATGGTGACTGTATGCGACCAACAAAATTGGCGGCTCCTTGGCCGCCCAATTGCTTGCTAAATCAATTTCTCGTTAGTGCTTCTGATGGTCATCGCTCGAATAGAGAGTCATTTTGGCGACCTCTAACATTGCCTGGTCCAAAAGTTTTCTTCTGTAGACCGTCCGTAAATTAGGGTGAAGTCGGACGCAACGGTAGATGAGAATGACAGCCACCAGTGAAAAAACCAAAGCTAGCAACCCGTCCTTAAAAGTTACCCCATAAAAAGCAGCCACGGGTATGGTCAAAATCAGCATAGCGAAGAGCAGAACAGTCTCCACTACCCACATGAATCTGTCATGCCGGAGGATGATGAGACGACTAGGGGTCCACCCGACATCATGCGGAATCGGCTCTTTCGCGTACTTGTTTACTATCGCGAGACGTTCATCTCTTCGCTCTTTTTCATACAGTCCCAGTAGCCAACCATATACGATGCGAAATTTAAATAATAAGAATCCCATTAGTATTCACTGCGTTTAATAATTATTGTCATAATTGCCCAAACAGCACTAAAAAAAGCTAGAACTACAAGCGCCACCATGGCCCACCACTCCAGCTCGCTGCCTGAGAAATCGGGTTGGACCAGCCATGCTCCACGGGCTCCAACAAGGCATAGGGCCAATGAACCGAAGGCGACGCCGCAAGGAGGATCCTCCTTATCGCCTTCGGCAAGCGATTTAGCGAGAGGAAAGGTCGCTGCAAGTGCCGCGACAATTGCGGGGGGCCAAAATTTACCACCGAAAGTGATGATGCTGACAATAAGTTCGTTGACTGCTCTCCAGTTAGCGAGAGCCATGACCAGCAAGCTAATGCATAGCATGATGGCGACATGGAAGAACATGTAGGTAGGTAGCCTCGTGCCGGGAACTGAGGGAACAATTTTCATGTCGATGTCTCTGGATTCGGAAGTCATACCCGCACTGACCTGCCTTCAAACACCCGTATTTCATTCGCAAATGCTCGCACCTCGACCACTGCAACTGCAAGGCGCAAGCCGCCCACGAGGCAGCCTGTCAAGGGCATGATGTACAACAAGTAGTCCAGAAACGGCAACATAGTTTCGAAGTACTTTTGCATTGCGGCTGGCTGCGCTGCGGAGGCTGGTCCCTGAAACAGATCCAAGAAGAAGAACCTGAATATCGGAGCCCAGACGCAGACGAATGCCATCACTGCTGACTTTACTAATGTGTCACTCGCAACGCCGCCGACAATGAGCAGCACCGCTGCACTCACAGTTGCTAGGGTAACGAAAGACATGGGGCTTGCGGCAAGATTCCACACCATGATCGCGATTGCCGCGAACGCAAGATAAGTCCAAGCCTTGCCAAGACGAATTTGGGCAAGCGAGTGCAGCAACTTCATTTCGTCAAGGCTCAGTTTCATTTGGTTTCCTTATTTGCAGATGTGGCGATATCGGCCGATGACAAGCGAATTTTAGGGGCTGGGCAGTTCGCAAACCAGATCCGACATGCGGATGCGGGATCCTAACGAACTCACAACTCGCATTTTCTCGCACCCGTCGAGATGTGCTTGCGGGTGCACGATTGTTCTCACGCAGGCAGTAGCGGCGGCCTCCCTACAGCAAACACGCCTCCAAGCCAAAGCGGTTGGCCATCGTCGTCGACGGGGTTCGGGTAGGATACTAAGCTCTCCAATTGCTCGTTTCCCAGCCGCACCATCTCATCGAGTGGGCGCCTGGATTGATGCAACGTGTAGCCCGTGCGCTGCTCGATGTCTCTGTACTGTTTGTACAGTTCAGGGCGATACCTGGCACCGTTGGCGATATCGCGGGCACCTGCAAAGAAGCAGAACACGCACGACAAGCGGCTGCTGCCTGAGAGATAGGCTGGGTGGGGTACTTGGCCGGCGGCAGCGATCGTACGCCAGACCTCTGCGGTAGTCATGTCGTGGATCGGCAACCACTCGAACCAATCGCGGCCACGAACTGTGCCTCGTTTGTTGATCGTGAGTGCGATGCGCTTTGCCCTGGCAGGGCTCTCCGCTGCACGCATTCCCATGCAACTGACAACCGTTGAGAAGAGCTTGTCTTTTGCATATCGGCGCACCTCGCGCTCTATTGGGCCCCGCTTGAGATCGGACGTGCATTGACGACTTTTTGCCCCTGGCCAACAGCTAGAGTTCGGACCAGGTCGCACCTCGTAGCGCCGCTCAACCATTTGCAGGAACGTTTTAGGTGCACGCGCCACAAGGAACGGCAAGCCTGCAACCTCTGCCTGTTCCTTCGCTAACTCTAGCGCGCCGTGCCACTCCGACTCACCGAGCGAGGCATGGATCACCAACAACTGCGCAGGCGGAATTCGATCGATCAGCTTGATGAGCATTGCCTGCGAGTCCTTGCCACCGGAGTGGCTGACCACGAAGAGAGCGTTCCGCTCGATCAACTGCTGGATTGTGGGTAGCTCGTCCATACAGTACTCAGCGGCTCAACATCGGGTGGCTGGCATCGCGACTGCCATCGTTCATGGCGGCATCCAGCTCGCCGGGATCAAGCGATTCCAGCAGCTCGGTATCGATTCCCTCACACGCACGCATGCAAGCCAGCATGCGACGGACAGAGGCCTGTGCTCGATTCGGTCCTTCCGCATCGAGGCCGTAGGCAAACCACGCCAGCAGCGATACTTCGTCGCTGTCTATCCGAAGGCCCTTCTCGCCACGGGCGGTGCTGTCCTCCCTCGCCCGCCAGGCGTAGCCCAGCGTCATGCCCAGCTTTGCTTCCGCGCGAGAGTTCGCCACAAGCTCATGATGCGTCTGAGCTGTGACCTCGGCCATGCGCCGCGATTCGCCGGTTAGAAGCTTGGCTAGTGCTAGCAGCGTGGCCACGGAGGAGTCCAAGGCATTAGCTAGCTGTCCGGTCAAGTGTGCCGGCGGCGCCGGTGCGGTCTCAGGTTCACGCTCCAGCTGATGGACTAGCTGCTCGATAGTGGCCACGGACATATGCTCCACCTCGGCATGCTCCTCACTTGCCGGAGCCGACTCCTGCACCCTCGCGAGCAGCCTCCGATAGTCAAGCAGAACAGGGGGGATGGCCTGGGCGAGCTGGCGAGCGATTGGGGACATCGATGCGGTTCCGGTGGGTAACGAAACCAGTATCAGCCCTTGCGCTGCCGCGACACGCGGGCGCGGTATTCCTACCGCTTATCAGCTATCCCGCTCGTAGGAGATTTCTCGGCTGCGCTCCACAGATACAGATTCCGTCTCGACCAACCTGCGCTAGTAGGAAGCAAAAAAAGTGAGCGATCGCGCCACGCTCAATTGGATCGAACTCCTACCATAGGCGTAGCAAGTCCCACTCTACCTGCTGTGATCGACGGGGACGGCAATCGAGACCCAGTCGGGCAGTTCGACCGTGACGCCGTTGTCTTGCCGCATGACCAGGTTGTTAGTCCATGGATGTACAGAGTAGCGCCCAGATACCACACATGAGCGTTCTCGCATCTGTCCATTGATCGCGACGCAAGCTTGAGAGTCGAGCCTCACCGTTACCTCCGCCGGACGGGGGTGCCAATAGCTCCACCATGCGAGGGCTTGAAGGACACCGTAACAGACCGCTGCCGCTCCGATTAGCTGGGAAAGCGTGCTGTAGGTCGGCTTACGATCTTCTGATTGCATTTTCAGGTTCAATGAGGTTTCTTGAAGCGAACAATGATACCGTCAAAACGCGACCGAAGATCCTAAGCTCCAGTTTGGCAATCTGCGAGGGATCATCTCCTAGATCGCGACGCTGGTAAACGCAGTCGTGGTCTTCATAGGAAAACTGGCATGTCGCAAAACGAGGCGTAAGCCCTACACCCGGATGCCACTTTTACCTTCACACTCGGGTGTCATAGACCATCGTCAGGGTTGAAATACCGGAAGAGCGCGAACGTTGTTCGTTCGATCGCAATACATACCAAAAACGCGATAACAGGCTTCGAGCTGAAGACCATAGCCATGCAATGCATGAAGGTCCAATCTTCCCTATAAGCTTCTACCTCAGCGAAGAACCAGAATATAAGCACAGCAGTGCAGCACAGTATGCTGGCGGCACGAGCAAGGTGATTGACGACGGCAATTAATGCTATCGATATGTTTTGCAACCTCGCTCGATGTGTAGTGGTTTTCATGTCCTTTCCTAGTTAAGTGGAGACACGGCTTACCAGTCCGTACCACCGATGCTGGTGCTGTCAGACGAACAGCTGCTGAAGACGCTCCCGTCTGAAGAAGCTACGGCACTGTCAGTGCAATTTGTTGATGAAATGTTGGGTACGAGAGCGTCGCCGATTATGGCACCCGTAATCGATCCGCCTGTGGCAAAGCCTATCAACGCGTTGTTTGTCGCAGCGGCGGTTGCTAGCGACAAGCTGAAATCCTCGCTTTCATGCTTCTCACTGTAAGCGCTCCGCCTGACAGACCGCGAAGATTGGGTATCTGCCGTTGGCCGGAGGGGTTTGGAGTCTGGCTTGGAAGCGAGTTGTACAGGGGGCTGATGCAGTGCATTGCCAAACCAGTTGTAGCGGAACGCGAGAACTCCAGCAATAAAAAACGCCAGGATGACAAAGGTAAGGATCACCACCCATTCCAGATATCCAGAATTAATTATGTCCACTACGTTTTTTACCATTTTATCCTCATTAATCGTCATAATTTGTAAATCCATGTCGGACTTGCCTGGTGATTGCTGGACTGCTAATCCCCTAAATTGCATAACTTTAGGATCTTTGGGAAATACTACTTTTCATCAGCTTCATAAGTTCTACCGGCTAACTCCTCATAAATCGATTGACGCTCGGCTGGCTCTTCTAACAACAAGGCCTGGTCTTCTACTGCACCAGCTACCTCTTCAGCGGCTTCAAGGTCACGCATTCGGAAGACAAAACCGGCAGCAGCTGCTGGCCTGACCCATTCCAAAATATCGACATGAGCCTGAGCAAGCATCTTGAGCCTTTTGAGCTCTCCATTATCCAGAGGCTCAAGACTACCGCTGCGAGGCACAAGGCCAAAATAGGGAAGGAACAATGCGGTTACCGTCAGAAATGCAAGGCCCATCATCCAGTAGATGTTCGTCGATAAGGTTGCCGGGAATAAAAGAGCGAACGCGATGACTACGATAAATCCTACGTAGTATTCTGACAAAATGAAACTGACAGTTTTTTTTACCTTTCTTGCTTCTTCATCGGTATAAACAGCGTGATTTTTTGAATTGGACATATTCGTTCCGGTTTATGCATCGCCATGTCGTTTGCATGACAAGCTATAAATGTTTTGCATCACGAGTGCGACAGGTCATCTCCTAGTCGTCGCGTACCGCCTGCGAACCGCACGGGTCGGCATTTTTAAGGGGCAAATGGTAATAATGGCCACGCCACAAAATCCGGTCGCACTTATCGGGTACCTGCTGCACGAAAGCGTCGGTAAGCGTAATGGCATGTCTGCGCGGGTGCCAGTGGTTATGATCCTGCGCATTCCACACGCGAGGCGCATCACAACTGCCGCCGTTGGCTAAGTAGGCAGGACTGCACGGTTCCCACTCGTCCGGGTTGATGACCGTCATGGCAATGGTGTCGCAACTGGACGCGGCGAACGTGTCTCGCACGATTGTCTCCATCCACTGGCGGGTGTTCGGACCACTGCTGTCGCGCACCTCGTGCCCATCTGCACGCAGCGCCAAAACGAGTTCCGACCAGGCGATCGTGCAGGCCAATCCTAGTCCCCTGGGTGCCGATGAGAGAAGCTGCGCAGCGGGATCGCGCGGCATCACTGCTCCCGGGAAGAGATGTTCAGGGGTGTTTTTGTCCATGATTGATCAGGTCCAAGTTTGCACGAATGAAGGGTTACAGCAGTTTGGAGTAGATTTAAATCAGGCCAAGATGCTGGGTGGCTTCGTCTTCTTTTCGGCATCTCTGCTATTGCAGCGGTATTGCTTTCCGTTCCGAATAAGAAGTGGACCCGGCGGCATCTGCGCTAGCTCCTCCGGAGTGAACTCGATAACGCAGCTGGCGCCATTGGGAAATTGGGCACGGAACATGTCAGTGACCGTCTCATTCGGACGAACCGCACTGACGGGATCGATGACGGTGAGGGCGGCAATCAGGAGAAGTTTCATCGTGCTCTTCGGAGTTGGTATTGCTACGTTATGGCTGGGGAGTATTGGTACGAATAAACGTGCTTCCGAACGTTCATCCTACTTATTAGTAATCGATTCAGAGCTGGACCTGGTTTACTCCATCGCTGTATGGAACGTTTGCGAGTATCTGCCTCTTGTGAGCTGCCACATTGGGGCGCTGAATTTTTCAGCTATCCGGATTCAACTGTTGGTGCCCACAAGTTGTCGCGGAAGATTCGGAACTCCAAGTCTGTGCAACAGCTTGGCGACCAGGCAGGCCACGCCGTAACTCCAACCTCCGCCAACGACCGCGCAAGTCGCATAGACCTTGGCCGCAAACAATGGCCGCTCGACCCACGAGAACGGGGCAAGCCGAAGCGGCTCATCGAACGCAACGCCCACTGTCGCTCCGATGTACCCACCCAGCGGAACGAAGACGACGGCGGCACGAGGCCAGCACACCACACGGCTATAGAAAGCCCCGTTGGTCGGCAGCACCAGAAACCAAACCAGCACGCCTAAAGGTGCAAGAGTCGCCAAGTGCATGAAAACCGATGTTGCGTCCATGTTCACATTTGCGTCCATGCAACGCAGCACACCGAACATGGACCGCATTCGCGCCCTACAGCGAGAGGTTCTTCATTCATGGATCTTCACTCGTGGACGTAGCCTAACGACATGATCCGTCCTCGACCCCTCCTGCGCTAGTGGGTTTTCAACCATTTCCGGGTGCGGCCTTGCACCTATCCAGCGCAGCCAACAAGCACTCAGCTGCTGCTGCTTGATGACGGCTCTTGTATGTCGGTGCTGCATCGCCGCGTGGGTCGCACACGACGCGCCACCTCTTGTCCGGGTAGTTGCGTGAGACGCAGCCGATAGCGCCGTTGGCGTATCGAATGCTGGGGACATACCAGCCCCCATCGCGCCACGGCGTGTAGGTGAACTTGGTGGGGATAGTGTCGACCAGTGCGGCCAGCTGGTCGTCAGGGACGATCGGCATTTCCATGGGACAACCCGTTGAGGTGATGTCCCATCATCGGATCCGGAAACATGCCCACATGCGGGCGCGCGATTCCTGCTGTGACCAGCGAATCCCCCGCCACCTCCGCAGTACTACTGGGGCATGGACGGGGACGGCTACTGCTTAACCTATCGCGGCTGCATTGCTATGTGCGACCCCAACAGGGCGCCTGGCGATGGATTCGTGGCCAATGCGGTCACTGTCCGTGGCGATGAAACGTTGATCGCATCGTCTCCTGGCAAATTCTCCTCCCTAACACCAGAAGCCGCCTTCTAGTTCGCCAGCCATTGGGCAATACGCTGGATCGATACGTATACCGGGTAGGCCACCCGAAGTCGATTACGCCATTGCCCCAGCAATGCGGTCCACATTGGCCTGCCCGATCACGTCTATCGTTGTGCGATGGAGCCCGAACGGGTCCGCAGCCAGGCCTGCTGCCATCCGGTGCTCACTTCGTTCGTTTGCATCATGGATGCGGGTGATGAAGAGGTCCACGCATCCCTGAATCCCATCGCGCTCTGCAGCATCGACCATCTCGCGGACGTGACATTTGTTTAGTACGAAGAAGACACGCTCGTCCAGCACAAGGGCAGTGGTGACGCACCCATAGTCGGAAGTGTGGTTGTTGTAGCTGATGTGGAATCGATCGAAGTTTCGGACACGGTTCGTCGCCAGCTGCCGGGTGACCGGGCAGCGCTGGGAAGAGAGGCTGTTTGCGGTGTTGCGCGAAATTTGCGAGGTGTTCATGTCCATACTCGACTAATGGAGGGGCGTGTGGCTGAGTCGATGGCCCCGCTCAGAACGGCAGGATCTTGATGAAATCTTCGATGATCGCTCGGGACTCCTCCTCGGTCAGACCGTGCAAGGCATGCAAGCCCGTGGCCGAAGACACCAGGCGACGCGTAAGGCTGTTGGCCTCTGCCATGTCGATCGAGACGCTCACCCGCTGCTTGTTCTCGTAAAAGGGCTCGGACTGGCACAGCAGAAGGTAGGCAATCCCTACGGTCTCGGCATCGCGGTGCAGGTAGTGGGCCCACAAGGGCAGCATCGCTGTCAGCTTAGCGAAGAAGTCGCGCGCCTCAGGCACCTGGTAGATCTGCCGGGGATCATCGTTGTAGCCGTCGAACATGAAGAAGACACGACCCACAAAACGGCGCACATTCTCGGCGTTGTGGCTCAATGCATTGAGCTGGCCTAATGTGTCGCCAATGTCGCCCCGCTCCACGCGCTCCCGTGAGAACACGAAGATGATCGCATCGTGATTGAGGATGCTCGGATCGAGGGGAGTGCCGTCGAGGATGTGGAATATTTTCATGGATCTATTGAACTACGTTGCCAATCATGACCTTGAGGGAGCGAAATTGCTGCGCATTGCGTTTGCTTACATCAGACCCTAGGCCGTCGAGACATTCTGCGTTCTTCTGAATTTGAGCGAGCTGGTGGAGTACCTGCCATGTTGAGTGGGCGGGCCCATACTCAGCACCTTCATGCACCACCAGCCAGCCTTCTCTCACTGCGGCAATCGTTGCCGTGGTTCCATCCGCCATCACTACTCGCTTGCCATCACAAACATCGCCGTGTGTCGGATGGAACTGGTCAAAAGCAACTGCCGGCATGCGTCACCTCCTTCTCGATGAAAAGTATTCCGTCCCTCAGGGGGTCTCGTAAGTGGGGTTTTGGCTGGATTCGCTAAACCCGAAGCTGCATTGGTAGGTCCGCAGCTCTTGTGCATTTGGGAATATCTGATCGAGGTGCGGAGCTAGTGCCGCGTACAAGGCTGTTTCGACAACGTCACGACACTTGTTTGTCAAGCGACCAGTCAGATCTGTCGACAACATCGTCATTAGGGAGTCACCATTTGTGTTAACAGCATGTACGGCGCGAGCAGCTGCAGCCTGGAGATTGAATGAGCTTGGAACTCGCTCAACTCCGGTAGCCAACCAGCCCTTCAATTCGGCTTCCACCTCATCGGCGCGATAGTCGCGCTGCACCATCTCAAGAAGTCGTGTGATTCGCCAGCGCGGAACTTGGGTAAGAGTGAGAGGTGAAACCTGTTTGCCGTTCATGCCTAAGTTCCTTGTCGGGATACAGAGAGCATGTATCAGTTGCGATAGCTCACTTGGGCGTGCAAAAAACAGAACCTCGCTACAAGTGAAGATTATTCACGTGTTTCAGCAGTTCAGAGAACAGCTTCTCCAACTCCTGTCGCTGGTATCCCTGAGGATAGATGCTGTTGGCATGCGAATCGCGGTCGCGGATGTACTCGTCCACGTGTCGAACCAAGAATTCGTTGTGGACCTTTGCAGCGAGCATCCTATCCAGTGCAAATGTCTCAAACGCACGAGCAAACAACTCCCGCGGCTGCGCCCAATAGGACTTTCCCGCGTGTGTATCTCGTTCCTCGCTGCGCCGATAGAACGAGTCATTGCGTTTCCTGGTAAAAAGGCTTTCGAACAACGAGTCCATCGCGCGTACGTTGTATACATGAATTCCGCCCCGCAGCATTTCAACTACACCGCTACTGATCGTGTATCGACCATCCTCGTCGTAATAGGACGCCATTAGGTCGGACAAGAAGTACGTGTCAGCGGGCAATTTATCTGCGTCGAAAAAAGCTTCCAACATCATGGCGTCTAGCGCATGAGCAAACTCGTGGCACAGCGCACCGCCGCCGCGGGTCTTTGTCAGATGCATCAGCCATTGCTCGCGATCAAAATGTGCGGCACCTGTTGCTGCTCCCCTACCCTGGCTGCCGAAACCAATACCCAAACGCCCCGAACAAGATGCACGGTACAAAGGCGCCTGTAGGATTTCGCATAGATCAAGCGAGGCGTCGTAGAGTCCATTGAGGAATGCTTGGCGCTCGGAGGCTGTGATGCTCTTTCCGAACTCTAGCCCCTTGAAGCCAAATGCCGTAAGCAAAATCTCTTCCGTGACGTCTTCACCCTGGCGCCAGTCCTGCCCTGTTCGTTCATAGGCCAGCACGGCGGAGCCACCTTGCAGCTGGGACATCTCAGCGCGGCGCCTCAGCTCCTCTGCTGCGTCACGCGCAGCTGCAGCTTTCGTTGCGAACGGGTCGTGTCGAATAGGGACTACGCGACCACCTACCGTGGTCAGCGCAGGGTAGTAACCGTCTTGGTAGTCTGAAACAGGTTTTTCAGCCGTCACATGGATGACTCCAATATTGGAGTCATCTGGTACATCCTGGTCTTCAGGCCAACCCATCGCCTGCAAGCTGTACATCCGCATCCTGATGCTGGCTGGGAAATCAGTAGGTGACGTGCTGGGCGTGAGGCGGCCTTTTGCCGTTGCGGCAGTAGCAAAGCGACGCTCCCCTTCAGTTAGGGTTAGCGACTCCTGCGAAGCGCGAAAGGCCCGCGTTAGCCGATCGGCCGTGTGGTATTGGCGCAACTCCCACGCGCGACGCATGAATCCTACACCCGAGCGGTACATGCGCGACCAGAAGCCCAGGGTCAGCTCATCGGTCTCAGGTCTGCTCACCGCTTTGCGGCGAAGGTTGTCGTACACGGCCATGTAGAGAAGAGCAACCGACGGCTTTACGTCACCACTCAACGCCGCAGCGCGGAAGTCCGGTCGTGGCCAAAGGTCTGCCAAATTGAGTTCGGCTAGAGCCCGCTTTCGCTGAACTTCAAACTTGCGTGCACCCTTATACGCTTGGCCAAAATCACCATGTTCCATGCCTGCTGTTTTCTCTTCGTTGTCAGGCATGTTAGGTGTGCCACTACCCGCGGCCAAAGGTGCAATTTAGATTCCAGAAACGCAATTTGACATCAAGCAGGCAAACGCGCTCGTACTGCTCCAGCAGTCACCAGCTGAGCCCTGCTCTCATGAGATTCCGGAAGGTAGTCTCCCCATCCTTCCAGGGTCTTAATCGTAACACCCAAGGCTTTGGCAGCCTCAGACGAGCTTCCCAGAACCTCAATCAGATGGTTGACCTGGATCGGGCTGCAGCCATTGACGGCGATTGGTCTATCGATCAATGACTTGGAGACGGTATCCTGCACCAGGTGAAGACGACGCAAGCGTGTAATCACGGAGAGAAGATCAGGATCCAGGCCCGTCGGCAGCTCTTTTGACAAATCTGCCAAGTCCAGCAGCTCGCGCCCCGTCATGCGTTGTGGCCCTGTATCGGTAGGCTTGCGGAATTTCTTCGGCGGCACCTTCTTCAGTTCGCTAATGATCGACGACACCACCTCAGGTGAGATGGTTGGGGGCAGTGGGCCCGTCGCGTCGAGACCTAGCACTTTGCGGGTGGTTTCCACAACGATATCTGCGCCCAACTTCGTCTTGAGGATGCCGATGTAGACGGTCTGGTTTTCGGTACCGAACTTGATCTTGTCGAGCATGTTCCCTCCTCTGAGAGATTTGACAGTTGCAGCCTATCGGGCGTCAGCTGCAACGAAGGTGGGTTTGAGCGCCTATATTTCGGCGATCGCGATTCAAACAGATAGGGCCGCACAGTGGCGGCCCCAGTAATTCGCTTGTTCATTCACGACGCCATCTTTCGACTGCGCCGGGGCCTCGCATCCATCACGCTCCTGGCTTCCTGCCATTCGCGCATGTTGATCACCACATCGCTCGGATCATTTCCGTTTCGACGGTACGTCTTCCCCTTCTCGATCGGCTTCCTTCCCGTCGGATGACGAAGCGTTTGCAGCACCTCATCGACGTGCTTCCACCTCAGCGTGGCCTGATAGGACAGCTGAGCCTGGGAGTGGATGCGTCGCACGTAACCGCCTGCGCATAGCAGGGAGATTATGTGATCTACCCACACGCGAAGGGGGCGCACCAACATCACTTCGTCGTCCCAGTTCACAGCATCGGCCGTAGCGATCAGCACCATGGAGCGCGGAACCACCTGGCCCGTCGCAAGCAGCCCCTCCACCAATAGACAAGCTCGCTCGCTCGGGAGAATGTGGTAAAGGGTAAGATGCTTGTCGGAACGTTTGTTGGTTTGCATGACGTTACCTTCGGCGATTGCTGGTGGCCTGCAGCCCGTCGGCGAGCTGCTCGGAACCGGTTTTGTGGTTCTTGGCGAGGGCGCGGCAAGGCGCGGCGGAACGCTTGGGCGTCCACGTATCCAGATGGGCCTCTATATCTTTCACACAGGCCTCAAGCAGGCGTTCGCGCGTCAGGTCGCTCGCTCCGTATCCCACCGTCCGTAGCGGATTGCGCTTGCGGAAGTCTTCGACTCCCACGAGTTCGGCTTTGATGTGTGCCTTCTCCGGCAGCTGACGAAGACGTTTGTTGAGGAACGGCTGCTCCAGAATGCTGCAGCAGGTGAGCTCCACCAGGCGCGAGGTTCCATCCGGAATGCCGATCGGATCATTCCAAGATAGACGGCCTGTGTAAGCTGGCATCTGCTCACCGGGAACCTCGATGCGTACATCGAACGTCGGCTTGTAGATCGTCAACCCAGTTGCGTTTGACATACGGAAAGCGAAGATGGCGCGATTATTCGCAACCTTGACGTCGCCATCCGGCGGCGGAATAAATGAGGGCGGATTAAACTGCAGCTGATCCAGGGAGAAGTAACCGGCCTGATTGAGCGAAAGGCGATTACTCTCCAGCGCTTTCAGCTCCATCTGCATCGTTTCGACCATGCGGGAGTTGATCCAAGTCGGATGATCGGCCGGTAGCTCCGTCATCTTTGTATCCTGGATCTGGCGCGCCTGATTGATGAACTCTGCGACGGTGATACCGCTTAAAGCTTTCAGTGGCGTCGCTGTGTCCACATCAGACTGATCGCTTCCTTTCAGGTGCGACAAGTAGATGTCTAGGGCTTTCTTCAGCTCATCGCCAGTTTCTTTTTTGCTCGCAGCAGCCATCGTGGCCACGGCCTTTCGCAACCCCGCCTCGCTTCCGTCGAACTCGATTAAGCGGCCACCCTTCTCTCCACAGCCGATCAGTAGGCCGGCGCAGAGGGTCGCAGTGAGCAGTGTTTCCTTGTGCTTTCGCATCGGAACTCATGGGTTGAGCAGATGCGACACATGGTCGGTGGTGTGGGATGTAATGAACCCCCGTATGGGCAGCTGAAAAAGCCCCCACCAAAGCGCATTCGTTACATGCAATCGATCGACGCGTAGCTTGCCGGCCGCACTTCGGAATATTGGTGGCTGTCCAGCTGCAGCAGGGATTGCGAGGCGAAACGCTCCCGTCCCATATCGGTTATCGACTGTCGCGTACCGCTCTCATTGGCCTAACGGCGGGGCTCTGGGAGCAACGACTCGCAACGGGACAGTGCCGGCAGTTATCCGGCTCCCGGGTGGGGAGTGCCGTCGCTCCTGCATTCACTTTCCAGTAGCGGTCGTACAGATCGACCAGCTCTCTATCAGTGAGTAGCGGCGTCCTCAGATAGACCGGGTTCCGGCCAGGCGCAATTTTGCGGATGTAGCCCCACGTCGCCACACGACCGGAGGGCCTATCTGCGGACGAACTGTGGCGCAGCACAGTAGCCTGCACTGAAAGCTCCACCATATCCTCCCGTCGAACGACACGGCGGTACCCGGTCTTCGTGTCAACGGGAACCAAAATCCCTTCCGTCGTGCGATACACCTGGTCGGCGCGAGCCCCCAAGCGACGCGGGACCTCGCAGCGGAGATACCGCTCCGACAAGACCAGGGTTCCATTGGCGATCTCGGCAGGCTGGAACTGACGCTCCTGGTCGCCATAGTCCAAATCGCCAGCCCGTCCACTCTCGACGGGCTGGCGATGGACCAAGTAGATGGCAATGACGAGCAGTCCGCCGCCAACCACCATTCCAAGCTGGAGCAAGCTCATCACTCGGTCCCCAAGTCCGGGGCTCGCTCGTACTGGACCATCAGGATCGGACCATCATCGGTTTCCTTGATTACCAGCGTTACCGACTTTGGCCGTGCGTCTTCGCACAAAGACGCCATCACCGAGCGCAGTTCCTCATAAGCGACGAGCGTCTTGGCTTGGTAGGTGCCAAGCTGGTGGCACAGGCTTGCGGTAGCCCGCGAAATGTCGCTTCGGTGAAACGCCCGCGCAGCGTGCATGCCACCCAGAAGGATCGTAGTGGCTTCTAGGGAACCCAAAAGCGCCCAACACCGCGGGTCGGAGCTAAGTTCCTGCGGATGGTCGACCCACTGCGTGATCTCCTCCATCTGGCGGAACTTGTACGGCGCAGAGTGATCCCGCAGCTTTCGCGTCATGTGGAGCGAATAGTCCCGAAGGTAGAACTCCAGCCTCTGCCATGCCGTACTGGCCGCGACTGCATCGTTACGGACGGTCTGCGCGAGCTCGCGCACCCGCAACCACAGATCCGCGACGGTCGCGATTCGCGCCACGTGGCTCATCCAGTAGGGCTCATGGTTTCCAACCGGCTCAACCAGCTTCCGGTTATTGCGTGCGCTCATGCTCTCCATCACTTCCTTTCTCCAGTAGCGGGCGAACCATCCTGGTCCTTGCCCAGTCCAACATATTGGCCACCAATGCAGCTGCTCTCGGCCTCATCGAAAGCCAGCGCGCAAGCGGTGGGCTGATGGCGTAGTAGATGACCACCGACCACGCCGTCCACTTCGTACGCAACAACACCTGATCGCGAAATGCCCGAAGTTCGTCTGTTCTGCTGTCGTCGTGCCCATACACCGCTGATGCCACGAAACAAGGGCCGCGGCGGCCTTTCACTTCCACACGATTGTTACGGTTGTGGGCCGAGGTCACCTGCTTGTGGAATCGAAGGTGCTCTGCGATACCCGCCCTTCGAGCGGCTTCTCCCCTCTCCGATACGACCTGGCCGTGCTTCCTCTCTATTTCGACCAGGTGCTCGCAACGACCGAAACGTGCCAACTCAGACGCCGGGAGGTAGTCCACAGGCTTGTAACGCCGAACTTGGCGCGAACGCTTCACTCGATCACTCCCTGCTTCGCGCCAGCGACGAACGATCGCGACACAGCTTCAGCAGTAAGCCCCATGTCTGTCATGAAGGACGACTTCGCGCGGTACTGGTAGATCCGCTTGTCTTTGAAACGGGTCAGCTTCAGGTCTTCCAGTACCGCTATCTCGTCGACCAACCCCAAGGCCACCGCGTCCTGCGCTGTCCAGATGCGGCCCGACATCAAGTCCTCTCGGCTCCCCTTGAGCCTGGGGCCGCGAGCTGCCTGCAGCTGGCCGTAGAACTCACTCGCAACCTGGACAACCAGCTCTGCCATCAATTTTGAGTCCTCCGGAGAGCTGCCCGACAGCGTGGAAGGCCCACCCTTCAACTGACCGGACTTGTACACCTGCTCGACAAGGCCTAACCGCTGAGCCAGGCCGCTTGCGTCCACGTAGCGGGTGATGGCGCCGATGGAACCGACGAGCGAGTATCGGGAGGCGTAGATCCGGTCCGTGTGCATAGCGATCATGTAAGCGGCACTGGCACCCATCGAGCCAATCACCGATATCACCGGTCGCTTAGCTGCCTTGCAAATCTTGAGTGCGGACACGATGCGGTCGGCGTCGGTGGGGGAGCCACCCGGCGAGTCGATCAGCAGTACTACCTCTGTCACTCGCTCTGCTCGACAGGCCTGCTCGATGAGAGGGATGACGGACGTGGCCGAAGCCTTGCCCATCTCGCCGATACCGCCGTTGATCGTAATCAGTGCTACCGAGTCCCGCACCGGATCGGCGTTCAAGCCCCATAACCGCCGGAAGTTATTCAGGTTTACCAGCACAGCAAACACGAACACTGCTGCGAGGGCGGCGAACTTGGCTGCATTCCAGTACCCCTTTCGGCGCTCGTTTCGAGTAGCGGTATCGGCCAATGCGGATAGCGCAAACATCGCATCTTTGATAGCCGGCGCCAGGTCTGCCAGTACGTTACGGCTCGACGCCGGCGTTTTCTCGTCCATGTTACTCATCAGGTTTCCTTGTCGTCGCCAGCAGTCGTTTCGGGACGGCGCAGCGGAAGAATGGTTGCGGACTTGTGATTCGCGTTCTCTGGAGGTGCATCGCCCTGGCGAAGGAACGCATAGGGGCGGCGCAGCACCGCTGACAGCGGGACCGGCAAGTTCAGGTAGCTACGGAGCGCATCCCACAAGCCGACGTCGGCCGCGGTCATTGGGTGGGCAGTGGCGGTGATATGCATCTGATCCAATCCTTGGTTCTCATCGTCTGGGCGGCCATTCGTTGGCTTCGTATCAGTCATACACCGCTCGCTGATGGTGGGCCAAACCGCTTTGGGGGAATTCTGCGGACGCTGCGACCTGAGTGTCATGCGCCAACACCTCGTTCGATGCCAGATCAGCCGTTGGCGAAACCAGTTGCGTCACCTCCGCCGTGTCGGTGCCGCGCGTGGGCACGGCTGACAACTCCTCTACCTGCTTGTTGATCATTCGCAGGGCGAGCCGAAGCGAGACAACCCTCGACCAGAAATCCCGAAGCGAAGTAGCCCTGCGTTCGGCTTCCAGCACCAGCGGCAGTTCGTAGTCACGGGCCTTGGCCGCAAGCTTGTTCACGTCGTAACTGTGCCGCTTGCCCTTGTTCATGCGCGTCCTGAACCAGCCCGTCTTGCCGCTCGCATCGGGCTTAGTCTTCCCCTTGATCTCCGACCAATAGATCTCAAGCGTCCCCTTGTGCATCCGTGCATGGAGCGACAGGGGTGCAAAGCGCTCACGGTATTCCTGCTTGGTGGTTGCCGCCCCCAGCAATGCTTGGATTTTTTTCCGCTCCTCTTTGAACCACTCGCACAGGTCTTGTGCCTGCATCTCTGCGAGCGTCTCCATGACCGCGATCTGGTTGTTTATGGTCTCGGCTGGCTCCATGACCAGCTTGACGTCGAAATGTTGCGGGTGTTGTTCGTTCTCTGTCCTCATCCCATCTATCTACTTTACGTGGGACTGAGGAAAATCCCACTAAAGGAACGCAAAGGTAAGGTAGGTTTGGGGGTGATTCGTTTGGCGTCTCTACACTCTAGTGTGGGGAATGGATCACGGTCCTTTTCTTATTAGTGGGGAACGCCTCATAGTCCCACTCCTGCCTCTCTACCCCACTCGCGTGGACTGCATGCCCAGCCCCACTAAATTTAGTGGGATCGCATTACTCTCCCCACGTCTAGCTGCTCGCGAGCGCTTCAATCCCTTGGTCGTGCTGTCTCATTCGCTTTTCTGAAGCGATCGGGAAGTCTTTTTTCCGCGCTGCCTCGCTCGCTTTCGCTGGAGCATGACGAAATCTGCCCCTGCTCTCTCAATCATCGAACAGGTCCGCTCCTGGTTGACGAGTGACCGGCGAAGTACAGATTTCCGTTTGCCGCCATAGCTTTGTGCAGCAAAGAATTTGGCGCATTCCGCGGTGAGTTGTCCCGCTTTAAAAGTGCAGTTTCGCCTGCCGCCAGATTAGAAGCCACGTTGGAATCTGCACTTTTTGTGCCCGAAGTACAGATTCTCAGAACGCCGAAACGCCTGCGAATTATGACTCATGCCGTGATTCTGACGTTTTGATCGAGACGGAAGAGTCGAGATTTTTTTGAAACACCCTGCAACCCTACTTACGCGCGCATATTGAGCAGTCAACGCTACCCATGTGACTGAAAAGCGGAATTCCCCGCCCACACGGAGTAGTTGCAATGAGCGCTTTCCCCTTTACCGCGGCCGGACTCGATGTTGGATACGGCAACGTCAAGCTGAGCGCTCGCGCCGCTGGAGAACCCATCCTGCGCGAGCTGACCATGCCCATCGGCGCCGTTCCTCTAGAGCAGGCGCCGAAGAAAATCGTCGGTGGCTACGATATTCGCGACGGCGTGATCGTGTCTATCGACGGCCAGGCGTGGGCAGCCGGCATGGAGCCTTCGCACCTGCAGGGCTTCTCACGTCCGACGCACGAGAACTACCCGGCCACGAACGAGTACAAGGCACTGATGATCGGCGCACTCGTCAAGGCTGGCCTGACCGAGGTCGACATGCTGTACACCGGCATTCCTGTGGCCCAGTACTACGGCCATAACGGCGTCGCCTTACGGACGCAGATTTGCAACACCATGACCGGCACCCACTGGATCAATTCGACCACCTCGATCAAGGTCAAGGCCACGACGGTCGTGCCACAGGCAGCCGGTGCCTACATGGATATCTTGGCGCGCAGCCCGGATCTAAAGCCCTCCAAGGGTTCACCCACCCTGGTTATCGACGTTGGCTACTTCAGCGTGGATTGGGTTCGCGTCATCGACAACGCGGTGCTTGACCGCTCCAGTGGTTCGTCGCTCAATGCCACCTCTGTTCTGCTGGAGAAGGCTGCGGCGCTGATCGGCATGAAGTACGAACGCCCGATTTCTGCTGCCCGCTTGGAGTCAGCGTTCCGCAGCGGCGAGGAGACGCTGAACTGGGGTCAGGTTTCCCTGCATGTCGGTGAGTGGATGGAAACCGCGGCAGAGGAGATTGCACCGAAGGTGTTGAATGACGTGGTGCGTATGCAGCGCCATGAGGAGGACTTTCCGAACCTGGTCGTCCTTACCGGAGGTGGCGGATCCCTGTACAAAAGGGCCGCCGAGCAGTTCTTCCCTCACTCAAAGGTTGCGCTGAGTCGTGAGCCGGTCATGGCCAATGCCCGGGGCTTTCAGCACTTGGCACACCATAAGATCTCGGCTCAGCAGAAGGCCCAGGCCAGTGCTGCCACAAGCCAGGCGGCGGCCTGAGTAAGGGCATGCGCGGCTACCTTCCGAGTCAGAGTGACGACAGCAAGCAGCCCCCCCGAACCTCCCTCCTGGTTCGGTGGCTGCCGTCTGATCATGTGCTTCTAGATGCCCTTCGGCCTTTCAAGGCACGAGCGAGGGGCCGGCGCTTCAAGGAGCTGGCCACGCTCGGGGCCGAGCTGGAGCGTCGCGGCTTTCGCCTGGAGGCCTCCGGCGACGGCTATCGGCTGATGCTTCCAGTTGAAATGGCAGCCGGCCTGGAAATTAGGGCAGCTGCTCTGGTTAGCCTGGATCAGGCCCGCCTGATTGACACCGCCCCGCTTCCGCCCGCTTCTGCTGCGAGCGTCGTGGCCGTGCAGGACGCAGCACTCGAACTATCGGTGCATGCGGCGATCGCCGAACATCAAACGGGACCAGTCACCCCGTTGGTCGACGACGACACTCTAGAGTTCGCGGCCAGTTTCGGTTGAACTCCAGGGCGAATGTACAGGGGGCTTCGGCCCCCTTGGACTGCTACCCACACTGCGCTCAGAGCCCTGTCTCCCAAATCAGTCCTCTCGATAGCCCATTTGCTCCAGCAATCCATCGAGCACGTCGTTGTCCGTAAAACTGAACGTAAGCGTTCCACCCATTCCAGGCCTAGTTTCGATCGTTACGCCCGATCCAAACGTGTCCGTGAGCTTTCGTTCCAGGCTGGCTACATTGGGATCCTTGCTTGCCTCCTCCAAGAGGCGGCGGCCCTTGGCTTTCATGACCTCGCGTCGGAGAGTCTCGGTGGACCATCCTCGTGCCATTGCTCTACGTAAGAGCTCTTCCGCGAGATCCGCTCTGAGAGCTAGCACGTACTCGACGTGCTTCAGTTTCAACCGTCCTACGTCCACCCACTGAAGCCATTCAGGCCTAGCTTTCCTAGAGATTCGGGCAATGTTGGCTACGCGCGACCTAGACATACCCATGTCGCTAGCGATCTCGCGCTGTTTCGCCTTGGTCAGTAGCTGGCCTTTGACACGTTCGACGTCGGAGGTTCGTCCTTTGGCCACCGCGATACTCCTCTATTGTTCCTCAGGAACATTATAGTGGAGTTGAATCATCCGCATTGTGTTCCTGGGGAACATTATGTGCCAATGCTTGCTCTGCGGACCCGACACTTCTCCCTGCTTTTGTTCCTCAGGAACATTATAGGAATACGATGGCGCGCCAATTTGTTCCTGGGGAACAATTTTGCGTGTTCACTGCATCGTTTGCGGGGCTCTCGCCGCGTCGCAGGACGTTTCCATCACAGCTCGTCCTGGCGAGCCAGGTGTTCACGCTTAGCCGCAGCCAGCTGTAATCCTTACCCACCGGGACTGATGAGGAATCGTGCCCCTAAACGAGCCCTCGCCTTCACAGTCCGAACCTCCCAGCAGGATGCGTAATCTGTAAGCCAGGTTCGCGTCATTGGCGAATTAGATGGAGCTGCGTCGGCGTGTGTACCTAACCCCGAGAGAATTGGATGACGCGCTCGGCTGAGCCAATGCGCCGAGGTGCAGATGGTCAGAAGGACCGGCTGGAGCTGGCTATCGTCTTTGAGCCGATGGATTTGGCGAAGTAACTGGCATCTGTACCCTGGAGACATCTTGTCTGGCCAGCGATGCGTTCCGAGACGGTCGGGGGCCCTGTCGGCACAGACCATCGCATGCAGTGATGTCTGTGCGGCAGATTTACTAGTGGCAGCGCCGGCAAGCCGATGTCAGTTAGAGTGTGACGGGCACCTGGACTGGATCGATGTTCTTGAATGCTGTCGGTACACACATGCTGCTTCTTGATGATTTCGTACGTCTTGAAATCGCCTAGTCGTTGGTTTGTCTTTGCGCCCAGGCATTCCGTCTGCAGTTGGTAACGCACCTCATGGCCCAATGCGGTCTGGCCGTGCAGGCCTTTTGCTGATGGCAACCGGAATCAATGGCAATTAACAGCACTAGTTCCCCGGGTAGCGTTGGCGTGGCTGAGGTTCTTTCAAGCCAGTGGGTGTTCTCAACGTCGGGGCACGTCAGGGCTTAGCGGCCCTTTTTTCCGACTCCGGATGTTCTGCAATTCTTCCGCTTGTTACATGGGGCCGCGTTGATCTTTTTTCGCCGTTTCAACCAGGCGAGTGGGTCTTGAGGTAGCCGGTGTTTTTGACGTACGGCTTTTGCATATCTGCTCTTGGCGTAGCTTAAGAGCTGCTTATAGAGTTGCTAGATCAAAAGCTAAAAGACTGCTAGCCGAGCCCAAGAATGCCTGGAAAGGCTTGCGGCACTTGGCTTGCCGGTTCGCTGCTGTGGAGTAACTATCGCACTAGTGTGGAATAAGCGTCGCAGGTCCGTGGGGAATTCGTCGCATGCCCGTGGATTAACCATCGCAGGGCCGTGGAATAATCGTCGCCCCTATGGGGAATCGTGCACCCTGATCCATCTTCTGGTGTGGAGAAATCGTCGCGGCATCGCTGCAACTAGCGGCTTTTGGGTGCTTCAGACCCTCCCAATTCCTTGTATTCAAAACATGACGGTCGTCAAGTTTCCCGTGACATGGAGAAGAGCACGAGCTGCTTGTATTGCCTCGTCCCCTGCCCTGTCTGGGACGGTCTAGCTATCAATTGGGCTCACCACCGGCATGTGTGGCGTTGTCGACATGCTGTCGGGGCTGAGGTGCGACGATTTCTCCACGCTTTTCATATATTTTGGGGCCTGGAATTCGGGCTAGGTGGACACCGTAGTGCGACGATTTCTCCACGCCTGCGGCGAGACACGAGCTGATGCACTGCGACGATTACTCCACACCTTGGCAATCACAGAGAAAGCTTTAATTCCTCGGCTGCCATAGTGACCGACCGAGTCCCTTCGCTGTTGCTTACAAAGTTAGCCGATCGGCTCAGGGTGGTGTTCAAAGAGGCATAGGAGAGGAGAGGCAGACATCCGAGACCGGCAAGAGGGGATGCGGTTGTGTTGAAGCTGCTAAACGGGGAATGCTTTAGCGCATGCCAGGCGCTGACGAATGACGTGTACGGGGGCGCTCACGCTTGCTATTAAGCATCCGTCGTTGGGCTTTGATGTGGCCCAATTACGCATGGTTTGTTGCGACGGTGACGCATGCAGAGCTGGCGTACCACGCACCAGGAACGTACGGGGCTTGTAGCAGGCCTGGCCGTGGGTAGCGCAGGCGCGGATGCCGCACGGAGGCGCCGATCGTACTTAACCGTTCTCCGCTGTATGTCTCGATGCATCGAAGGCGTGAATGCTTGTCGATCGCCAAATGGACACAGCCAGCCACCGCCATCGAAATCGACATACCGGCCGCCGGCGACTGACGCTTGTATTCGGAGATAGCCAGCATTGTGGTGCCCAACTCAGCTATTGCCACGGTGGGTCATTTCCTGCCAGTTGTGAGGAAGCCCAGGCTCTAGCTCGGCCAGATAGTGCAGGCCATTAAGGCACACCAACTGGGGACGTAGTGTCTGCTGCAGCAAGCTTCACGACGATCTGAAACGTCACGATCAGTTAGCAGGTCCTTTCATTTGTCTTAGTGGAAAGGAATGCGGCATGGCCAGCCGTGAGGTGGGCCCATCAACGGATTCTTCGTGGTTTGCTCTGCGACTTGTGGCTACTCTGGGCAGGTAATGCCGGAGTACCTGTGTAGGGGATCTTCCACCCGTGGTGGTCAGTCCCAGTAATGGAGAACATGGTTCCGCAAACCCAAGTATTTCGAAACAAAAAAGCCCCAAAATTCCTGCTCGGGGCGATAGTTAAGCGGATCCAGTGGAACAGAGCTCAAGTCAGTTGCTTGTAGGGTTCCTTTTCGACTTTGATCTTGTCGTCTTCGATTTCCCAAGAGCTGATTGCGTTTACGGCCAAAAGTTCGTTCAGCGCATTTTTCAAAGCCCGGCGAAACTCGCGAAGGCTCATGTTAGTACCTGTAAAACTCCGCATTGTTTCCACTTTGATGGGGTAAACGTGCTTCGTGTGCGATGAATAAAAGCGAAGCAGGTATCGAGCCAGGCTCGACTTTAACGCTCGGTCCATCTCCAGGAGGTACCGGGTCTGAACCCCTGGCCCAAGCAGCTCCAACATATGGGTGCCAATTTCGACGCGCCAACGTTCTGCATCTTTCGTTTCCTTGTAAGAGAAGGAGGCGATCAAGTTCCCGGAAATCGCCGTCTTCTCATCGGCACCTTTGCGGCTGATTACGATACGAGTGTCGTGCAGGCGATGAAGTGATTCGCGCACTCGCTGGATGCTCTCACCGCTGGTGCTGAGGTCCAAATCCGTGCAGAGCTCCCGTAGCGAAAACCAGATTGTTGTTCCGAAGGGCTGGTTTCGTGCGTAGTGAAGGATTTGCGCATGCACCTCTGCATCAAAGACGTTCGTCTCAGCGCCTGTTACCCGGATTTCGAAATTCGACATGCTGAACAGCAGAGTTTGCGAACGCATTGGTCGTTTGGCTTGTAGCCCGTAACGGTTAATCGTGAAGAGTGAGCTTCGCAGGAAGTCAGCAGGCATAGCCCGCATGTCACGAGGCCAGATGTTCGACAGCATGCCTTCCACTTGAGCTTGCTGGGAAATCTGCTTCTTCCGCGGTGAAGTCGGCGGAACCGCTGCAACGTGCTTAGACGGCACTGTCGACGTGTTCGACTCAGCCGCATGACGAGGAGTTTCCCCGGGTTTGGGTGGCTCCCCAATGGTTATTACAAAGTCTCGTATCCCTACAGGTAGGGCGGCTCTGATCTCTGGGGCAACGCTGGCAATGACCTCTGAGACAAACACGTTCGGCGCGAACAGGATGAAGGAGTCGTCTTCAATCCAAGGCTGAAGTGGGGTGATGTTTGTTGCGATCCAGTTGGGATCTCGGCCCTTAAATGCCTGATCCTGGATAGATTTCCATAAGGTCTTCGGCGTCATTGCTCTTGTTGTTCGTGACGAACAGTCTGTGGATAAGTAAATAAGCTGTTGAATTAAAAGGAAAAACCGAACTAGTTGGCGATAACTTTACCACTCTGTGTATCGATTAACCAATACGGTATCGCGTACCGACTGTTGCACCAGAAAAGCATTGCGCCGTAAAGTAGCACATCGAAAACAGCCGGGCTCCGAGCTCGTAGGGTCAAGGAGTACAAGATTGAAGATTCTCAGCGTCTCTCAGCACAAGGGCGGAGTAGGGAAGACTTCCCTTTGCAAGATCCTTGCCGTCGGGTTTGCTCGCATGGATCAACGCGTATTGGCTATTGACTTGGACTCGCAGTGCAACCTGAGCAAGCGATTCCTTGAAATGATCCGCGACCCTGACTTGCCAGACGGTAGCCGGCCGCCGGTACATCCGGAGTACGACTCTGCCGATATGGATTGGAGTGGCACATCTAGCAGCGCCGATATTTTCATGGGCAGAGAGGTCGTCCCATACCCCACCGGAATTCCGAATTTGGATGTACTTCCAGGCAATGGCGAAGACCTTCGGGCCATCGAGCACGTCACTTTGGAAGATGCCGTTGCGAGAGTGCATGGAGCCCTGCGCGAGTTCCTGCGCACTGATGCCGTCGAGAGCCAGTACGACATCATCATTGTCGATACGCCGCCGTCGAAGAACGCCTTGGTCCATGCTGCCATTCGTGCGGCAACCCACGTGATTGTCCCCTCTGTCATGGAGCCGAACAGCGTTGACGGACTTGAGGGGATGATCGCCCTCTGGACCCAGGAGTCCAGGAACAGGGCAGAGAATGACGAGATTGTCATGATCGGCATCCTGCCGAACATGTATCGGAGCAACGTTGCTTTGCATGCAGGCGTACGAAAGAGCCTCATGGATGATCGCTTGATCGGGCCGATGATGATTCAACTGCATCTGGCACAGCGAGCTGCATTTGCCGAGTCGGATCACGACAGCGCACGTCCAGGCTCAGTGTTCACGCTGCCAGCCAAGAATGCTGCACGAAAGGAAGCTGAGAACGTGGTTAAGCACATTGCGCAGGTGATGAGAGTGTCCGCATGAAGAAGCTCGGTTCAAAGGCGGATAGGTTCGCACAACCAACACAAGCGACCACAAACATTGCTGCGATGGTTGAGGGGCATACGGCCCCGAAGGACGCGGGAACCTTCATAGAGATTCCTATCACACAGATCATTCCCGATCCGAAAAACCATCGAGACATCAAGCTCGACTGGGACAACCCGGAGCAGATCGCCGAGGATGATCCGCACTCGGGGAAGAAGCATGCTGAGCTGGAGCTTCTACGTGAAATGGCCAAGTCAATCGCCAACCCACAAGTTGGGTTGATCAATGCGATTACAGTGCTTCGGCGAGGTGATTCTTACCAGCTGATCTCCGGCCATCGTCGCACCCTTGCTCATAAGCTGGCGGGTAGGACGGTCATCCGTGCCAACGTACGGTCGCGGATCCTTACACGACTGGCTCAGCATGTTGAGAATGCGCAGCGTCGCGATATTGATCTGGCTGAACTCATCACGTCACTACGAGCCGTGATGGATGAGGTCGGCATTCCGGTCGTGTCTGGCATTGACCACAGTAGATTGCAGGAGGCGCTTCAAGAGGAAGTCGGCTACGCCCGAATTCAGGGCTATCGCCTAGCTGTCATCTTGGTTGCTTCGGAGTCGTTGCACGAAGCCATCAACTCTGGTCTGGTGACCAGCATGATGGACGCATTCGACCTCGCGAAGCTTTCAGTCGACGAGCTCGCGCTCGAATTAGCCTCGCGAGTATCTGAGCACCAATCGTCAAGTGCTTCCAGCGGCGTTGATGCAGATCAACCAAAAGACTCCCGAGATGAGCGAAAGGGCAAGACGCAGCGCCGAAGCAAGGACTTCGTCACGCTGGGCAAGGTTCGGAACACCAATGTGATCAAGTTGGTCATGACCAAAGTGCTTGGTGATGACGTTCCTCCTGACATCAATTGGAACGACTTGAAGGCCGTCGAAAAGGCGTTCAAGAAGATGATCAACAAGCTGGCTGAAACTACCCAATGATGGCAACCGCACCTAAGCCGCCACGTACCAAGGCAACTTCGTTACGCATGACTGCGGCAATGGCGGAGAAATACGTCAGTGCTTACACAGCTATCTATGGCCCGCGTGGGGCGGCGCGGTGGGTCGAAGAGGCACTGGGCCAACTGCTGAAGCATCCGAGTTTCGTCACCAAGATCGGGGCAGGGGAGGTCAATCAAGAGTTCGAAGCTAGCCGCTATATTGGTCTTACTCCGCTATCGCAGGCTCAGCTGGAAGATGCAATCCGAAGGTACAGACGGGTTGATCTATTAGTTGAGGGTCTGCCTTCTATGATCCTGCGCGCGGCGATCCGTCTTCGACTCGAAACGGAGCAGACCACCCCATCTCAAGTGGTGGTTACGCCGCAAGCCGAGATATCGCCAGGCAAGCTCAGACGTCGGAAGCAGTGATGACCTGCTCACGTTGATTTGCAACAGCGGGAAACGTCACCGTTTGCGCACTTGGTTGCAAAACCGCGGAACACGCACTGATCACACAGTGACGAGCGTCATACTTTAGAAAGAAAAACACTGGTGACGAATTTCCGTCACGGATGTCAGCCAACTGCCGCGTAGGCATTCGGGAAAGTTGTTTCCGCTTGATCCTTGTCAGGCGGATTCCTACATGCGACGGTAACTTTATGTCGACACATGGCATTTATGCCAAAAAACGTCGATAAATTGACGCAATTGACACAGTGACGTTCAGCGAGCAATAGCGGCCTTCGCACAGTCTTGTCGCGACGTCGGGTAGCGATGCCAAAAGAACCAGTACACTCGCCGCACTTTCGGGAAAAGGTCTTTACGCAATTGGGCGGTTCGCTCAGCTGCGTAACCCCCCCAGACTGAATTGACGGCGGACATCGCCGTTACATACTGAACTTGTCAAACAACTGAAAGCGTGGCGATGGACACAGGGTTATGGAACGCCGATCTGGTCGAGTTCAACCAGGCTTTTCTGAAGCTTCTTCGGATGGCCATGCTTGATGACCCAGCGGCTGCAGCGGAAGCATTTGGTTACGTGGGCCATGAAGAGAAGCTCCGTACCCTGACCTTCCTGGATGATGAGCAGCTCATGATGCTCGCTAGGAACGACATCCTGTTCGGATGCAACGACTTGGATGAGCTCGAGCGGCAATTGGAGGCAGCAAGTCTTCCGGGTCCGAGCGAACGAGCCATTGACTTGCTCGATGCTGGCAATGGTAAGAGGCTTTCGAGTTGGCAGGCCGAGCGTCGATTGTTCGACCTCCAGTGGTGGTTCGTCTTGCGTGGCTTGACGAATGAGAACCCTCAGGTGGCCAGCGCTGTCTTCCGCATGCCCAGTCCGATAGTGATCCATCGCATTCGCATGCTGACACGTAAGGCGGTTTTGCGCCTCGCAAGCTGGGGTGGGAACTCCCGCCTACGCCTGTCGCCGGCATTTCTAAGCTATGTCCAGATGTTGTCTGGCGGCCTGAAGCAAGACCACTTGCGTATCGCAGGTGGCGCAATTCTGACGAGCAGCCGCCATATCAACGCCGACGCCTTGATCTAACTCGCCATGTCCAATCTTCGCAAACTCAAGCCCCGACGCATGCCGCTCAACGCAGTTGATGCTGGCCAAAACTCAGCGCTCCTGTTGATTCGCGCTGCCCTAAGGAATGACGAAGTTTCCAAGGAGCTTGGAAACGCCGTCAAACTGATGAAGATGAAGTTGAAGTCACCGGACATCGCGGACCTGACCGGCCTGACTCGCGAGATGGTGACGCGCCTCGGAAAGAAGGAGGCGCGCGCCTTGGCGCCGACTGGTAGGAAGATTCAATCAGTGGGCACCGTCGTCCAAGATGCGAACACGCACGTCAAAGCATCAGGGTTCTTGGTCATGCTGGAGCAGGTACTAGCTTCGGACTCCCACTACACGCTCACTGCAGACGTCTTCATTGCGGCGATCGACGCTCTTGAGGTGTTCACCCATCAAGACGTCGAGTCGACGCCATATAACCTCTACGTCGTGCTAGCTCGCAGGTTCATGAGTCGCGAGATATACCTGACCGACTGCCCACGCTGCAAGAACCGATTCCTGCAGCTCTCGTTTGATCAGCGGGACCTACGTGAGCCACTAGAAGGTGAGTGTCCTCATTGCCGCTTAGTCAGTTCGGTCATGGGTTGCCGGCCCAATGCCACCCGCGGTGAGCCAACGCTGCGCCGCGTGTCGCGGATCAAGCGAAAGATCAGTGACCAGGAAACGACGACCAAAGCCTTCCGGATGATCGTCGGAGACGGCTGGGGCTAAGGTTACGGCGGCGCCACAAGCACGCCTAGAGAACCCCCAAAACTCCCGCTCATACCCGCATTCGTTACATGGATGCGGAGCCAAACTGGCTGGTATGACCAATGCCAGAAGCCACCCACGTCGTAGGAAGCGCCAGCACGGCTGGGCGTCGTGCCTGCTATCACTCGCTCTTTTGGCAGACCTGCAACAGGCCTATGCCCAATCTGCCCCTGATCCAAAGGCAGTATTCGATCAGGCCTTGAACCGGCCGGTAGGGCAAGGTGCCGGCGTGGCACCGGCCGGTCCGCAACGCACGCAGCTGCAAACTCAATCAGCGCCTACGGCGCATACGACGGCGCCCCCTTCGGCGACGAAAAACCAGTTTTTGAGTCGCCATGAGGACGGCTGGTTCTGGTACGTGGAGCCGCCGGCGCCGCCACCGAAGAAGCCTATAGAGCCGCCAAAGTCGGCAGGCACCCCCACTGAGTCGCAAGATAAGCCGCTGAGTGTGGAGTGGATCAGGAACAACATCGATCGCCTGCGCGATCAGGCAATCAACAATCCCACGAAGGAGAACGTGGAGATGTTCCTCTATGTCCACAAGTACATGATGGATCTGTCCGAACGCTTCGCCTATACATACCGGTCCGTGGCCGAGCAGAACACGGCGTTGGACGAGACAATCTCGAATCCGGTGACTGCGGTTTCACGCCGGCAGATTTCCGACGCAACGGAGGGCGCTCAGAGCGAAATCATCCAACGGCTCGCTGGTCAAGTTGGCGTTTGGTACTTCTTCCAGTCGACCTGCCAATACTGTCTTCGCCAGAACCCGATCCTCGACTACATGCGTCAAGAGGTGCCACTGTCGATTCTGCCGATTAGCCTGGATGGCTTGCCGATGGTCGATGGCTCCCATCCGAACTGGGTCGTCGACAGCGGACAGGCTGCGCAGCTTCAAGTGAGCACCACACCCACTCTCTACCTGGTCAAGCCGGACACCAATGAAGTGGTGCTCTTGGCCGCCGGATTGAGGTCGCTTCCAGAGCTGAAGCAGCGGTTTGTGGAAGTCGCCCGAGCGCAGAACTGGATTAGCAAAGACGAATACGAAACTGCGATGCACGGGTTGCCGAGGCGCCTGCTCACAGATGGCGTTGACCTCGAAGAAGTGCCTACGGGCACTTCTGACCGCGATTTGCTAGACATCATGCGCCGAGGCGGCATCCACGGAGGCGGGGAGCAAATCAACACACAGAGCGAAGGCGGCAACACGCCGTGGAGGAATCGGTAATGGGGAAGCACATCTACAGGATGTTAGCCGCGATAGTGATGGTTCTTTCGTTCTCGCTTGCGTCCCAAGTGGCTCGCGCAGACACAGGCTTTGATCGAGCCGTGGGCGACATGTTCGGTGCCATGTCGAACACTACGGATCCGCACGTCTTCATGTCAGCAAAGCGTGGAGTTGTGTCCGGCGGTGGAATTGAGGTTCGCAACAAGATGATGAACATCAATGCCTACAATTTTCAACCGCCAAGCCTGTCGGTGGGTTGCAATGGCATTAGCGCCTTCTTCGGCAGTTTCTCCTTCATCACGAAAGAGCAGCTGCAGCAGGCCATGCGAGCGATCGCCACAGCAGCGGTGATGTACGCGTTTAAGATAGCGCTCGCCGCGATGTGTCCAACTTGCGAGGAAAAGCTGTCGGCACTTCAGGACAAGATGGACAAATGGAACATGGGCAACCTCAACGCCTGTGAGATCGGCGAGAAGCTGGTAAGAGACACAAAGCTGGAAGGTGCCATCCAGGAGAAGTCGAAAGCTTTCGGCATGGCCACCGGTCTGCGCGATGACCGCGAAGACGCTTCAGCCCGTGGCGAGGGACGTTCGCCTTCGGCATGGACGAGCTCTCGCATGACCAACGCTATGCGGAACGAAGTGTTTAAGGGTAACCAGGCTTGGCGTTTGATGAAGGATAAGGGCCTAGGCGCTTGGGGTGTCGGCGTCACCAAGGAGCTTATGGAAGACGTGATGTCGTACACGGGCACGATCGTGGCCTGTGTTCCGAACGTGGACGCAAGTTGTCCGGCCCGCGCCAAGGCAAGCGGTGCTGCGGAAGATGTATCCGTACACTACGTCGAACCGTCGATGACATTGCGCGAACTCATCAAAGGGCGCAATGGCAACAGGAACGTGACACGCATTGTCTGCAATGACAATGAACTGTGCCTCAATCCGCGTGCTACGGAGATCCCTGCGTTTAAGGGTGTGGAGGAGCGCATCAAGACTGTCTTCGTCGGTGAAACCGGCAATGGCGGCATTGTGGCAAAAGCTCGGATACCAGGCGCGACGGAACCAACGGCTGCGGAGATCGGTTGGATCACCAATACGGGTTCTTACGGACAGATCGTCCTGAGCCTGGCCAAGACAAACCCCGATGCGGCGATCGCCTTTGTCGATACCTTCTCCGAGGAGATGGCGGCGACTGTCGTATCCCAGGTGATGAGTCAGTACCTGCAGTCGATCCTGATCTCTCTAAGCTCTGAGGAAGGGGAGGGGACGCAGGAATTCCGCGAAAAGGCGCGGGAAGCTACGACCCGGCTCAGGGAAGAATCAAAGCCGTTCTTCGAACGAACCAAGAGTCGCACGGCACATCTGGACTACTACATGCGAGTGCGTGATACGTCGTCCGAAAAGCCGTATCTGGCGACCACACCAGCCCAGTAATCAAGGAAGGAATGTATGTTCGAGATCTACTCGCTGGGCGATGGCCTTTTCATGAAGCGCGTGCTCGATGGCGTGGCCATGATGAGCAGCAGTGGCTTTCTGCTTGCCCTTGGCGGTTTCGGCATGCTCGTCGGGCTGCTGTTGACGGGTCTAAAGGCGATTGAAACGGGTGGTCAGAAGGTCGAACTGCCAAACCTTTTCGTCAGCTTTTTGCTGATCCTGGGGATGTTCTCTATCAAAGTGGACACCACGCTGTATGCGTTGGACGGCGCGCCTGGAGCAAATACACTCCAGACTTACACTGTCGATAATGTTCCTTTCGGAGTTGCCGCGCCGGCGATGGTTGTATCGACAATCGGCAAAGTAATTACCGAAAAGATGCAGCAAGCCTTCGCGGTTCCTGGCATGGAGGAGTTCGACGTCAACAGCGGCATGTTCGGTAACACGTTGAAGTTGTTGGACATGACCAGACGGTGGGACTTAGACGGTTTGAAGGGAACACAGAGCAAAGTATCGACCTTCAAGACTAACCTGCGTTCGTACTACGCTGAATGCACTATTCCAGCAATTCAGCGTGGCGCGATAGATCAGAACGCAGTGATGTCGGCTGCCAATCCGCTCAGCTTTCATGAAACCGACGGCGGGATTGGCTTCCGGGACAAGTGGACGTCCGTCAACTACATCACCAGCACCGGCCCTGCCGTGCTTGATTGTGACGTGGCCATGGAACGCCTAATTGTTGACTCCAATGACGCTGGCATGGAGTCGTCGTTCTTGAACTCTGCCATGGCGATGACCGATGCCAGATCGAACTCCACGGATCCCACTGCTGCAGCTAACTCGGCATTCGCAGCCATTGGTGCCGGGACGAGCAGTATCCACAATCACGTCATGGCATCCGCGATCCGCGAGATCATGGACGAAGCTGTTGCGGGATCTTCCACATTGACGCCTCAGGACATTCAGGCGCAATTGATGCTTATCCAGGGCAACCGTCAGCGGCAAGACGAGTGGGGCGCTGGAGAGATCATGTTCCGCAAAGCCATGCGTCCATTCATGGCATTTCTTGAATGCATCGTGTTCATCGCCGCTCCCTTCATGGCGCTGATCGCCGGGATGGGCACCTTCGGTCAACGAGTCGTGGGTAAGTACTTCGCCGTCATCCTCTGGGTAACGACGTGGGCGCCGATGTTTGCTGCGGTCGATCTCTTTCAGCTGACGATGGTGCAGCATGCAGTCACGGCAATGGAGCGCTTGCACGCCGCAAATCATGGTGTTCCTCTTTCCAGCATTGCCGGTGCTGCGGCGCTCAACTCCGAATTGACCACTTGGATTGCTGTCGGTGGATGGATGGCTACGCTGGTTCCACCAATGGGCTACCTGTTGCTGAGTGGTGGTGCCGTTGCGATGACCAGCTTTGCCGGGCGCCTTTCCGGTGGCGATCACGTGAACGAGAAGATGACCTCGCCGGACCTCGCCAAGATGGGCGAGGTGATGAACGTGAGCTCGCGCATGGCTCACTCTGGCGGCGCCGGCACGTCAATGACGGGAGTCGAGAACCTGGGCGGTTCCTTCAACATGGGTGGATCTGCCAGCGCATCAGTTGAGAGCGCACGGAGTGCCATGGAAACGGCCAGTAGGACGGCCTCCACTACGCTCAACAGCGCGATCAATAGCTCCCTCACATCGACACAGGGCGTTACGACGTCAAGTGGCGTTACCTCCCAGGTGAGCGACAGCATCGGCGATGGAACCAGCTTTACGCGTGGTCAGTCCGTCGGTTCGGACGTGAGCGACCAGTCAAGTCGGGACAAGAAGACCAGCGATGCAACCAATCTGGACAAGAACATAGGCTTGTCGGCCAACGGAGCCGGCAGCGCCTCTGGTGAAAGTGCCTCCCGGTCCGGTGGGAATGGCGGGGCCCAAGGACAGGGCAAGCGCGGCGGCCAAGCCACCGGCATCGTTTCCGGCGGCATTAGCTCGTCGAACAGGCAGTCATCAAGTGAGGACTCATCCTTCGGTAATACCAGCAGGCTCTCGGGTTCAGAGCGAGCTGGGCTCGACAGAGTGATGAAGGCGGAAACAGCAGCCCAGAAAGTCGACATGTTGGGCCGTATGGCACAGGAAGGCAGTTCTGCCGCACAGGGAATCCTCGATTCCTACTCAAAGTCGCAGGCAGCCCAAGACCTCAAGTCCGCAAGCGAGAACTACTCGGAAGCGGACCGGATGTCGCAAACAGTTAGCAATCTCACTGGTACTTCTGTGCAAGATTGGAGCTGGCAGGTGAGCCAGCGCGGATCAGGCGCAGTCGGTGAAGCGGTTGCTGCTGCGGTCGACACAGGCGGTGCGGCGGCATTTCAGAAGAACCTGAGCCAAGTACAGGATTGGAGGGGCGCCGGACTCTTTGCTGGCGACGACAACCAGGCTCGCGCCATGGCGGCCGGTATGACGCTCGCGGGTAATGGTGCAGGCTATTACTCAACGAACGCCGGCAGCGAAGGGGATCGTTTCTCCGCGCTTGCTGAGCTCACCAACAAATACTCGGTCGGTGCAGCAGGTGCTAGCGTCGGAAACGCGAGCGCCAATGCTGGGCTTCAAGATTCCGCTCCGGCCTATGGCCAGGCGACCGAAGCAACTTCCGGGCTCTCGATGTCCAATGTCCCCGATGCTGGCGCTATTCGAAGCGCCGTCAGCGGCGACATTGCCTCCGGGTCTGGTGTCGATGCTGGTCGCGTGAATACAGGTGCGGGTGGTGCTGCGAACCTCGGAAATCGCGGTGAGCGTGATGACTTCTTCAACAACAACTATGGTGCTGCTCGCCAGGATGTTCAGGAGGGCGGACGAGCTGCGCTACGAGAGAATCTCAACCAGGGCGTGAATACGCCGGATTTGACCTATGCACGCTCGATCGGTGACTTCTGGGGCGCTGAAGGCTCCAACCCCTCGGGGCTTGCGATCTTCAATGGCTACATGGCCAACGGTACGGACGGAACGATTCCTCAGGCCACAGGAGCGAGCGGGCCCGTCCTCCAGCGTGATGACGATCGTGCCATGGTCGGGGATTCGGGCCTGACGCGATACGAAGAGCTGAGGCGAGAGATCTATGCCGAGAACGGCTTCTCTAAGAACGTTGCTGATCAGGACACGGTAAACGTCATTGCTGCAGCTCGACTGCTTAACGAAAGCAGGGGTGAGTTCAGCAACGCATACCTGACCGGCTCCGATGCCGACAGGGTTGAGGCTTCAATGCAGAACCTGTCCCAGCATCAAAAGAATGCGATGTTCGGCGGCAACCCGACGACGAACGACATGATGAATGTTGCCGGCGGTGGCGGATTCACTGGGTCTGGGATTGGCTCGGCGATGGTTCGAGAGTCGGCGGCAGAACGGCCACTACCTAAACCAATTGCAGAGTGATCCCAACACTACAAGGCCCCCGGAAGGGGGCCTTGCTCATTAGTCGTCCAAGCCGTTTTTGACGCCCCAGGCCTTGGCGTACAAATCATCGTAAGTTGCCCGAACTGGATTGAACCTCGACATATCGTCGTCGGCAATCGGATCCTCCTGGACGGGGGCGGGCTTGCGAAATGCGACATACAAGAAGATGGCGGCAACAAGCAGAATGATGAACGCATATGCCATTTGGCACCTCCTGTGGTGTTTCCACTATATCGCAGCCTATAGGCAGGCGCCTAGGGCGCTTGATTCCTGCAGGTTGGGAACTTAGGATTGCTGGGAATCTGCCACGCAGACGATGACTGGGGTTCCTTCCCCCTTTTTTCCAGCCTCTGGGCCATCCGCCCAAAGGCGCATGGTCCTTTTCCATTGTGGAGCGACCATGATCTCAAATGCTGCAGTTTGCTTAATTGTCCTACCTATCCTGATAGTGGTCTTCACTCTCATGGATCCGATTGGTGCCCTTCGGGCCAAACGGCCCCCTGAGCCTGAAGCGCTACCGGTCCTGCCTGCTGCTCAGGCTTTACCAACGCCCGTGCTGCTGCCGAGGCCTGTTGACGCAAACAGGCTTGGTCTACAACCAGTCACCTCAATGCAGGAGACGCTGGTGGTTCAGCAGACCGAGGTTCCAGTTGTGATCGCCGAGCATCTGGAAGATCCTTTCTTCGATGAAGATGAAGATGCTCCGCTTGTAGAGCCCCCAGACTATTGGGACTACATGACTGAGTATCAGGGTCGAATGCCGACATTCGATTACTCAGAGAGTGACCGCTATAACATTGCCGACGGCGTAATGGCCGTTGACGAAAGCAGTGATGAGTTCGTTGACGACGAGCGAGGTGTCTACCAGACACGGAACAGTGAGTTCGAGCCGCAAGCAACGTAAAGAGAAAGCCCGCATCCGCGGGCTTTTTTTTGCCTGCGCGTATGGCTGCACCGCCGGCTGTAGCGCACTGTCCGGCATGACCATTTCAGGACACCGCGTCCAATATGGACTGCGTGCTTGTCGGCGCGCTGGTACAGAGCGGCTCCTGCGTCGAAGGCACGCAATTACCCCCTTTTTTGCACATCCAAACGCTGATTCGTTACATGCGGGGCCGTCTACCTTGTCCCCACTCCCCAGCAAAGGACAGACGTGTCCCAGATCATGCCCTTCCCGAGGTATTTGAACACGCCCCAGCGGCTGCTGTTCTGGACCCTGGACCAGCTGATTCCCTTCGGCTTCTTCATGTGCGCGGGGATCATCACCGATCGTCCCCTGATCTGCATCACTCTCGGCATCGTCGCCAGCCGCTGGCTCACGAAGTATCGCGACAGCCGCCCCGATCACTTCATGTACCACGCCCTCTACTGGGTCGGGATGATCAGTTACAAGGGCCGCTGCGCAATCAACCCGTTCATTAAGCGAGTTTATCCCGCATGAAACTGCGACTCTTTACCAGCACGTGGAATGGACTCCACCTGCAGAACCATCTACTTCTGGCCTTCAGTGTACTGATGATCATCTGCAACCTGTTTCTGGGTATCGCGCTGATCGCCAAGGACAAGACCGTCGTGCTGGTTCCGCCTCGTCTTATTGGCGAGGCCAGCGTCACGGCCAACGACGCCGACGCTGCATTCAAGGAGTCGTTCGGCCTATCGCTTGCGACCATGATGGGCAATGTGACCCCGACGACGGCTCCATTCCTGGCCGACAACGTGGCGCGATACGTCGCCCCCGAAGCCCATCGCGAGATGATCGCAGCTGTCAGTGAACAGGCTGAGCAGATCAAGGGCGAACAGATTTCGATCCAGTTCGCTCCGAAAGAGGTTTTCTATCATCCCGGCATCAAGAAGGTCATCGTCAGTGGCGACTACTGGATTCGTGGCGCTCGAAACAGCGAGCAAAAGATGGTTCGCACCTACGAGTTGGGTCTGACCGTTCGCAACTATTCCGTGCAGCTGTCCAGTCTGAAGACCTACGAAGGTCCGTGGACGCAGCCGAAAGAAAAAGAACTCGAAGCGCAAGTCGCCGCCGCGTCCAAAAACTGATCCCTGAAGGTACTCAATGAATATCTGTATACGTCAAATCGTCGTGGGCGTGGCTACAGCCATGTTCGTCGCGGCGGTCCAGGCACAGGTGCTAGCGCCGCAAGACATGAAGCCTGGCGCCGCAGCTGTAGCCACTGCCAGCACGCTGCCGGGTGAGCGTCCGCTGGGTGTGACGCCTGAGCCACGCACGCTACCGGCCTCGCCAGCTCCCCAAGGCCAAGTCAATAGGCCCTTGAATCCAGGAGCGCTGCAGCAGGTTGAAATGCAGGCTCAAGCCGCGGCAAATCAGATACCGGTACGACCGCGTAAGACGCTTCCGGCCCCGCCGCCGGTGATCGAAGTGCAGTCCGGTCAGAACAAGGCTTTCGGTATCGCACTTTCGCACGTAAACCGGATCATCACCCCGTTCCGTGATCCGGAGATCAAGACCACAAGCGTGGCGACGATTTCAGCAGAGCGTGGTGTGATCTATGTGTCGACTCTGCTGCAAGATGAAATCGCATTGATGGTTTACGAAAAGGGTGATCCGTTCAACGCGATCTCCATCACCATGGTTCCTGATGCAATCAGTCCGGTGAGCGTCAAGGTCAATGTCGCAGGCTACGTCGCCAATACCGATACCGGCCACTCAGTGGCCAATGGCGACCTGGCTCGGGGATGGGAGTCGGATCAGCCATTCGTCGAAGTGGTGAAGTCGACTTTCCGCGAGATCGCCCTCGGTCGCGTCCCGGAGGGTTACGGCTTCCAAGCCATCAAGCGCGTACCTGCGCAGATGCCAACCTGCGATATCCCCGGCGTAGAGATCGCTCCCCAGCAGCTCATTACTGGCAATGCGATGGTGGTAATTGTCTCGCGCATCACCAATCGCAACTACAAGCCCATCAGTGTCGACGAATCTAAGTGCGAGTCGCCGGCAGTAATCGGCGCCGCCACCTGGCCTAGCCAGAAATTGGGGCCAGGCCAATCCGCAGAACTGTACGTCGCGGTACGGCAGCACGTTGAGACGGAAGGTCACCAGCGTCCGTCGTTGCTGGGCACTGGTGTGAGTAACTAAGGGACAGACATGAAGAAGAACGGAGTTCTGCAGCAGAAGTGGGAAAGCATGCCTGCGGGGCAGAAGAAGATTGCCATCACTGTGGGCATCTTCGGATCCCTGATCCTGGTGTGCATGCTCATCGTGATCTTGACCGGTGGCTCGGACAAGCCACGAAAGGAGCGAGTTGCGGCCTCGCGAATCGAAAACGCGCTACTGCCTGGTGGGGATTCGGCGAAGAAGATGGGCCTGAGCTCGCTGCCTCGCGAGATCGATGCGATGAGTCGTGATCGTGCGCGCGACAAGGAAATGATCGACAAACTGAAATCTCAGGTCGAAAGCCAAGCCCAGGGCGACAGTGGCGCTTCCCAGGCCCAGGAGGCGACACAGGCTCTGCGCAAAGAAGTCACCGAGATCCGTGACGTCGTTGAGCAGCTGGTGAAACTGCAGCAAGCGAATGGAGCCGCAGGCGCTGGTCCGGCGGGGCAGGGTGCTCCAGGTGCAGGCACGCCAGTTGGACAGCCCGCACCACAGGCCTATGGCGGCATCCGCACCATCGGTGCTCCGCAAGTGCCAAGTTCACTTACGAGCGTGCCCGTTTCAGCGCCGTTGACCGCACCACGATCGGACAGCGCTGGCACGGTCGATGCACCACCCAAAGCGGCGAAGGAGAAAGAAGCGGGTAACCAGGCCGAAACCTACACGCCGTCAGGCTCCATGATACAGGGCGTTCTGCTGACGGGCCTCGACGCCCCAACCGGTCAAGGTGCCATGAAAGAGCCAACGCCGGTTCTGATTCGCGTGAAGAAGGAATCGATCCTTCCCAATCGCTATCTCGCGGACTTTCGCGAATGCATGATCCTTGCCGGAGGTCATGGTGACCTTGCATCGGAACGGGCAATGCTTCGTGCCGAGAACCTCTCCTGCATACGCACAGACCGGTCAGTCATCGACGTGAAGCTGCAGGGTTGGGTTGTAGGCAATGACGGTAAGGCCGGCGTTCGTGGTCGTCTGGTAAGCAAGCAAGGTGCTGTGCTGGCCAAGGCTAGCTTGGCTGGTGTGGCTGATGGTATCTCGCAAGCATTTAGCGGCAACGTTCGCGGTGTGGCGCCTGGCAATGGTATCGACTCCGCATACGCTGCCCAATCCGGTGCGTTTGGTGGTGCCAGCACGGCGCTTGACCGCATTGCGGAGTACTACCTGAATCTCGCTGATCAGATGCACCCGGTAATCGAGATCGATGCCGGCCGGGAGGTAACGCTGGTGTTGGTACGTGGCATCTCACTCCCGCCATTGCGTGCGCGAACCCCTGCAAAGTAGGCCTTATTCACCCACTCATACGTGGGTTCATTACATCACCGACGACTTAGCCTGATTAGGTCAGGAGGACCCATGTTGAATATGAAAAACCCGCTTCTCGCTCTGAAGTGCCTAGCGGCGGCCAGCTGCCTCCTTATGCTAAACGCGTGCGCCACCGGCTCCAGCGGCAAATTCGCTTGCCCCGCTCCGGATGGCTTTAGCTGCATGAACCCGGTGGAGGTCTATGAAGCCACCAACGACATGTCAAACGCAGACGAACAACCGCGCGTTAAGAAGGGTGGCAAGCTGGCGCCGCAGACGATTGTGGTGCAGCCGGTAGCCCCGGCAGTTGCTGAGGCAGTCGCGGTCGGGCCGGACCGCTGTTGCAATCCAGTTCTGACTGGATTGTCGGTCGGCAAGAACGACTCTCTGTCCTTGGCACGACCGATGTCCCCAATCGTCCCCACGCAGCGCCAGGCTGATGCCCTCAATCGCGGAACACGCGCCTCACCTCAATTGCCGGACGGTGAGGCTTACCGGGAGTCGGCAAAGATCATGCGGATCTACGTCGCCCCCTGGGAGGACGAGCAAGGAGATCTGCACATGGGCGGAATCATCTATTCGGAAATTGAGCCGCGGAAGTGGCGGGTAGGGCAGCGCATGCCTGATGCATCCAACACGTTTGCTCTTCTGAAGGGACAGGCGGCGGCAGCGGACGACGAGGTGGCGTCGAACGAGCCGGTCACAGGAACCACCAGCAACAAATTCAACCCACCGCGCTAAATCTTTAAGAGGAATGCAATGAACAATATCAATCTGGACACGGGTGCTGCCTTTGTCAGCAAGCCGGAAAGCCGTGCAGTCGTTTTCGTCAAGGACAACGGCCTGCTGTTGTTGCTGGCCGCCGTAGTCGTCGGTCAGGCTTTGGCCTCGAGCGGTGGTGCCGCCACCGGTGGTGCGGAATTCCAGGACCTGTACGACCTGGTGCTTGGCTGGACGGAGGGGGTGCTGGGAAAGACCATCGCAGTCAGCGCATTTCTGATCGGCATGATCATGGGCGTGGCAAAGCAGAGCATCTGGGCTTTTGCGATCGGCATCTTGTTCGCGGCCGCGTTCGCCTTCGGCCCGGGCATTATCGACGGCGTGTTCACCGCCGGTTTCCAACTGTAAGTCAAGGGGCCGGTCAACGTGAAAGCACAAGAACGAGCTGAAGTTCGCGAGAAGGTGTTCGGTGTCATGAATGCCTTCGACAGCGACAACGATATCTTCGTCATCTCGCCGGACAGACTCGGCTTCGGCTTCATTTGCAATCCGTTGACCGGCTTCAGCGATGTGACGCAGCAGAGCATGAATTCTCTGTTGAACACCGCACTTCCAACTGGGTCTCTCATGCAGTTCGTGCTGTATGCGAGTCCCGACCTGGAAGGCAAGCTCCACCAATACATGGTGCTCCGTCAGAATCAGAAGGACGAGACCTTGCAGGGGCTGGCTCGCGCACGAGTGGAATACCTTCGCTCACTAACAGGCGAGCCGATCTCAAAGACCCACCAGGCCAAGCTGCGGAACATGCAGCTTTACGTGACGGTGCAAGTTCCGCATGGCAAGACGCCACCGAACGAAGCACAGTTAGCCCGGTTGACCGAGCAGATGTCCAGCATCAAGGCCGGCCTGAAGACCGCGGGATTTAGGCCCGAGACCATGACCGCCAAGTCCTACAAGCGCGTCATGGAAACGATCCTCAATCATTCGCCGCAGGCCGCCTGGAGAGCCATGCCTTGGTCGCAATACGACGAGGACAAGCTCCTATGCGATCAGTTGCTCGACCTCGACACGTGCGTAGACATTGAGCGCAACAAGCTACATCTAGGCGAGTTCGCCCAGGTCCGCGTAATGAGCGTGAAGCATTACCCGGATGACGTCTACCCGGGTATGGCAATGAAGTACGTCGGTGACCTCATGCGTGGAACCCGCGCGTTGCGCGAAGCCACGGTGATCACCGTCAACATAATCTACCCTGATCCAGACGACGAACGGGCCAAGCTCTTCGCCAAGAACACCTGGGCGACCAAGAACGCCGACGGTCCGCTCTCGAAATATATCCCCGACTATGGTAAGCAGAAACAGTCCTCCGACATTGCGGTAAAAGCGGTCAACGACGGCGACAGGATGATTCGTGCGTATGTGGGAGCAGCAGTATTTGCTCAGGACAGCGACAGCCTCATTCAAGCGTCCAGCGACCTGAAAAACGCCTTCCAAGAGATCGGCTTTTCGCTGCAGGACGACGCATTCATGGTCGGCCCGATGTTCTTCCAGATGCTTCCGTTCGCGGCAAGCGCCGACATGGAAGATGCGCTTGGACGCTACAAGCTGATGCCGACGCGGCACTGCGTGGCCATGCTGCCGCTGGTTGCCAGCTGGTCGGGCACCGGGACACCGATGCTCACCTTGTTCGGCCGCGACGGTCAGTTGATGTCCTTCTCCCCGTATGACTCGGACGGCAACTACAACTTCCTGATCTGCGCCCAGTCCGGCATGGGAAAATCTTTCCTCGCTAACGCGTTGACGACTAACTTCCTCAGTATGGGTGGCCGGGCGTGGATCATCGACAAAGGCTTCTCTTACAAGCAGATCTGCGAATTCCTGGACGGCCAGTACATCGAGTTTGATTCGAACTCCAACGTCTGCATGAATCCGTTCTCGGGGGTCCGCAGCTACGAGGAGGAAGCAGACATCCTGTGCGGAATCTTGACCGTTATGGCAGCCCCCGGCCAGGGTTTGAGTGACTTCCAGCTCTCGGGCTTGAAGCGAACACTGAAGGGCTGCTGGGATAAGAGCGGTACGTTAACCACGGTTGACATGATCGCGGACCTATTGATCGCCGAGGAAGACAAGCGCCTCAACGACATTGGTCACCAGTTGTTCTCCTTCACGTCGGCTGGAGAATTCGGTCGCTACTTCAATGGCGTGAACAATTTGCGGATGGACGCCCGCATGGTTGTGCTTGAGTTGCAGCAGCTTTCCGGCCGCATGCATTTGCAGCGTGTGGTCCTCTTACAGTTGCTCAACCAAATCCAGCAGGCGATGGATGGTTTGCCGCGCGACATGCCGAAGCTGCTACTGGTGGACGAAGCGTTTGCCTTGCTGGCTTCGAACGAGACCCAGAAGTTCATCGAGACTTTCTACCGTCAGATCCGAAAGTTCGGCGGTAGCGCGGGCATCTGCACCCAGTCAGTTAACGACTTGTACGTCAACGCCGGCGCAATCGCGATGGTCGAGAATTCGGCCCACATGTTGCTGCTTGGCCAGAAAAAGGAATCCATCGCGCAGGTCAAGAAAGAAAGCCGTTTGGAGCTGGGTGAGGTGGGCTTCCGTCTACTCGCGACGGTCCACACGGTCCCCGGTGACTACTCGGAAATCTTGATCAACAACGCTTTCGGTATCGGCATTGGCCGCCTAGTCGTCTCTGATGTGGAGAAATTGATGTTCTCATCAAAAGCGCAGGACGTGATGGCGATCAAGTCGTATCGAGACAAGGGAATGAACCTAATGGACGCCATCTATGCGGTACTGCGGGACCGCGGCATCCACGTCAAGGACGCGGGCCAGCGGCTGGCAAGCTAACTCCAAGGATTTACCATGGACAAGAAACTTCTCCTTTTTTTGTTGATATACCCGCTCGCAATCGGTGCGGCAAACTATTTCGTCTGCCACTCAGTTATTAAGAGTGAGCTCGCAGTGCGACCGCCAATTGCTGTTGTTGATGAAGCCACCTTCATCCAGCAGAACCTGAAGCCCAATGCGACGACACAGGACCTTGAGCAACTACTTCTGCGTTCGGAGCATGCGGCGACCACGCTCACTGAAAATGGCTACCTGGTGCTGAGGAAGAATCAGGTGTTCTCCTCACCCGCTGAAATTGAGGCGAAGCCGTGAGCTATGTGCAGACCCCTGTGCGTCCGCGGTGGTCTGCACGCTTCGTAAAAAACCTGTTTGCAGTGCTGGCCATTTCGACGATGGTGGCCGTTTCCTACGTCCAGAGCACATATACACTCGGCTTTGACCTCCAAGCGACGCGATGCTTGCCTTGGTCAGTCTATTGGGTAACGAGGGTGGTGCCAGAAGAGGTTAAGCGCGGGATTCTGTATCAGTACCGCTTTACTGGCGACGAGAAACTATTAGGCCGCAATCTGGTCAAGTTCGCGGCTGCCGTGCCGGGCGACCGAATCAAGCTTGATCCACGTGGTGTGTGGATCAACGGCGAGTACTGGGGACCAATGCACCCGCTGCAGGTCGAGCGACTGATTGCTGCAGGTCAGGCGCCGTTTGCAAGTTTCGTGGTCCCCAAAGGCAAGGTGCTGATGCTTGGCACATTGCCACAGACGTACGACAGCCGATATGTCGGTTTGGTCGACATATCCGCACTCAATGGAACCGCTACGCCGCTATGGTAGTTCGCCAGCTTGTATCTCTGCTTCTCGCTACGGCGTTTACGCCGCTTTCGTCTCTATCTGCTTACGCCCAGCAAGATGCCAGTGCTGTGGACATCGGCACCAAAGCAGCCGAAGGCAAACCCGCCGACACCTTTGCCCACGACCTGATGACGCAATCGGTCGAGGTGCTCAACAACAGTGCCGCCTACGTCGGCGACGCAAACGAGTTGATGGCCACCGAGAAGGTTTTGCAGGTTCAGCGTGAGCAGGAGGCTTACTTCAAGTCGCTGCTGCAGGCGGCCACAAGCTACAACGCTGACGCTATGAATGCGGCGGCCGTGAAGTACGGTTTGAAGCCTGAATCCAAAAAGCTTGAGGTGGAGCAGGGCAGTGGTGCTTCCAAGTTTCGCTACCGCCTTCATATCTCCTGGTCCATGGGCGACGCCGCTATAAGGCAGGCGCTGGAGTACGGACTTAAGTATCGGGAATCGATGGTGCTCTCGCTGCGCGGACCGCGCCCTGGCGAAAAGCTTGAGCCGCTGATCTTTGCCATCGTCAAGCTGATGGGCGAAGTGAAGGAGGGGTCGGTGGTACCGAACATTGAGATCAATCCACCCTCGTTCACGGACAACGATGTAACCGTTGCGCCGACTCTTGTGGTCATGAATGAGCAGGGCCAGCCTATCGCAAAGGTTGCCGGGGTGATGAATCCGGAATGGGTCGAGTCGGAGATAGAAGCCGGACGCCGAGGCGATCTTGGCAAGCACGGACAGACGTCAGCTATCGGCGAAATCGACATGATGCAAGCAATGATCGAGAAGGCAAAAGCAACTGACACAAAGGCCATGGCTGAGCGCGCGAAGGCACGCATCTGGCAAAACCTTCCGATGATTCCTCTCCCGAAAACCACGGTGCCTCGTATCCGTGAGCTTGACCCAGGCTTCTACGTCACCGAGGACATTCCGCTTCCAGATGGCACGTTTCTCGCAAGAAAGGGTGACTACGTAAACCCGCTTGAAGACGAGTTGATGGCTTTTGACGACGTCATAGTCATCGTGGATGCGAACGATCCCGAGCAGGTCGACTTCGCGGCGGCAGTGAACTCGGCATATCGTTCGACCGGCGTAATCACGATGCTGACAGATCTAGACCGCAGCAATGGTTGGGATGTTATAGGGCGACTCACACAGCGCTTCAAGGACCAGCCGTTCTTGCTGACTAGTGACGTTAAAGAACGCTTCCGCGTAGAGCGCGTTCCAACAGTAATCACTGTGGTTGATAAAAAAATCCTTGTGCAAGAAATTCCCGCTGAAAGCGTAAAGGTGAAGCAATGAAAGGACTATTGATTGCCTGCGCACTTATGCTGGCAGCTTTCGGCGGTGTTGCACAAGCGCAAGATGGCGGGGACGGAAAGTTCGGCTGCCCGGACTCCAAGTTCTTGGGTTCAGCCTTTTTCAATAATGTTTGCTGGAGTTGCATATTTCCGATACGTGTCATGGGTATTAATCTTGGTCCGGCAGACGGTGCATCAAACTACGGTGAGAGTGGCGTCGGCAACATGCTTCCGGATATTTTTGGATCTGGCAACTCAAGGCGGATTCCAAATGGAACGGCTGCCCCTATCTGTCTTTGTCCGGGAAGGTCTGGATATCCAGCGATCGGCATCACATGGGGATATTGGGAGCCATCGCATTTAACCGAAGTGGTCCGAAAGCCATACTGCGCTCCATTGTTCGGAACTACCTTGTTGAAAGACAGCGCGAAAGGAATGCCTGGCGGCCAAGACGTCACCGCTGGTCAAACGGCAATGAAAATGATTCGCTGGGGTGGCCCCAATAAGGCTTCTGACGCTACCAGCGAGAACCTGGGCCAAACCTTCTACCACTACCACTGGCTTAAATCGCCATACGGCTATGTCAGCGACTGGATTCAGTCGGCACTTTGTTCGTCGGGCAGTGGCGGTGACATGGACTATCTGTGGTTGAGCGAGATCGATCCTGTCTGGACCAAGGAAAGGCTTGCAAATCTGACCCACCCTGAATCAAAGCTATTCGCTAATCCTGTGGCGCAGCTGGCCTGTATGGCTGATGCAGTTACCAGCACGGTCAGTAAGCCCTCGGAGCTTCTCTTCTGGTGTGCTGGCTCGTGGGGCGCAATTTATCCACACATGGGATACCTAGGCTACGAGGCAAGCGCACCTCGTGAGACCTCACTCCTTGCGACCCGTGTTTGGGCGCAGATGCACCGTCGGGGTTTGGCAAAGAAGCGCTATGGAAACGGATCGGTGTGTGCTGCCCGTTTTTACTTCACTCTACCCAAACAAGGGTATCGGCTGCAGACGTTCTATCCATTACGTGAAACTAAGAATAATCATTGGATAGGAGCTAGTCCATTTCGGTGGGGAGAATGGCGGAATGTTCCTTACACGGGAGAAGATTATATTTATCTATCATCTTCATATAGTGAATGCTGTTTTACATTCTGGTAATAGCGAGAAACGAACATTGGATATTAAAAATCAAATTCTTCTCTCGCTGATCCTATTCGCCTTTTCAGCAACGGCGACAGGTCAGTCATCGGTCAAAGATGCAACCGGAACCGTAGAGGGCAGCACGGCCCAGGCTGGCTTCACAGATGGTGCTGGCAAAAATGGCACAGGTATCGTCCAGATCAATGGGCGCTCGTATCAAGCGGATGAAGTTCTACCTTCGGGCGCCAACAAGGGGTACGTCGACCGCTTGAAGCAAATCGATGGCTCCAAGAACTTGCAGGGCCTGCAGTCCGCGTATAACGACCTTAGTCCGCAGATCGATAAGGACCCTTCATCCTGGGCCGAAGCTACCCGCACCTCTACCGTTGTGCCGAGGGACATGCACCGCGTACAGGATGAATTACGCAATGACAATACGCTTTGGGAGCAAAGTCTTCAGAAGTTGAGTGATGGTGGAGCGCGCGAAACCCTTGGAGACATGCTCACAGAGTGCAAAACGACCACTGTTGTAACGCCGGGTAGCAAAACGCACACGTATACCGAAGAGCGTTATTGCGACACTGTCAACATACCGGCCGAGAACGGTAACAAGGATGTCTGCGAGCGCCAGGCTGAGTATACGGAAACGCCAACAAGTGATCGCAAGCAAAAGGTGTCCCAGTTGTTTGTGTCCGCTGAGGGCAATGGAACAGTATGTAAGCGCGAAACCCGCGCGGAAAACTACCGGGACACATTGTCTGGCACCATTACCTCGACTATCGATCTGACCGCTGAAGTCGGCGGATTGTCTTGCCGTCGCGAAATTATTCCTGAGTCAGTCACCACGCAGGTGACGGGAGAAAAGTCCGTAGCGTTGCCGATCGACCAGCAAATTCCGGCGAACCTATGCTCCCGGGAGGTCTTCAGCGAGCTGCGTGAGGCGCATACGTCGAACTCGATGGATGCTGCGCTCAACGTCAACAATGAAGTTGGCGGATTGTCTTGTACCCGCAGGCGAACGTTGTATCGTCAGAACCAAACGATCACCAAGACCTACACGGCGCAGCAGACGTTTTCTAGGAGCGGCTCAACTGCTAGTGCTGCTATCTGGATGGCTGGACCGCCGGAGCCGAACCAAGCACAGCCGGTTTTTGTTTCTGCTAGAAAGATCTCCGGTACGTTTGGACCTGGCAGCTTTGGTCCCGGCGACGGAAGCTGGACGAACTCGGTAAGCATTTGGTGGGACGGTGCGAGTTGGGCGCTAACGGGTGATACTCCTGGCAACCATCTGTGTCGGAGTGGCAACTGCACTTCGACCTACGAGATCACTTATCAAGTTCAGGCAGTCTCCAATGTTTGGGGTATCGCTGAGAGTGGTAACTGCTGGGACGGTGGTACGGCTCAGTGCCCGACACAGTGGGGTTGCACACAGGCTGCACCAACAGGTGTTGATGGTATCTGGGTCTCGGATGCGGAAGTGGCCCAGCTTGGCGCACTCTATCCAGGTTCACCGAATACTTGCGTCAGCTCAACGCTGACCCGGACCTGTGGCGGCGCTGCTACAAGCTCAAACGAAGTTAACATATCGAGCCGTCTTGCTTCGGGTACAACCTCGATATCGAACTTTCGGGTTGAAGTTCTCAACCCACAAGATGGGATCACCGTGCAGACCACGCAGGTTCCTAGTGCGGGTAATGGATGGCTAGCCCGGTTTAACGTTGTGCGTACTAACTTCTCCTATTCACCTGCAGCACCGCAAATCCGTCTCTATTGGATTTCAAATGTGTGGACAACCTTCATCGGAACACGCGATTCTGGCAATTGCAGCGCAGCAGGAAGCCCGAACTGTCCGACGAGGTGGAGCTGTTCCGCCGGCGCACCAACAACAGTGAACGGCGTGACGATTAGCGCTGCCGATGCTGCTAGCCGGGCACCCTTGTTTCCTGGTGCTCAAAACAACTGCGCGCGTGCGAGTCTGGACAAAGTGTGCTCTGGTACCGCTAGCATGAGCTCAGTCATCAGCATCGCCGATAAACTTCCCGAGGGCACGGTATCTATCAGCGACTTCCAAGTGCAGACTCTAAATCCCCAGTCCGGTGTCAATGTTGTATTGACACAGACGCCATCCCGGGATAACGGTTGGAACGCGCATTATCGAGTCGATCGTAGCAATTACAGCTATCAGCCGGTCAGTCCACAAATCAAGATGACGTGGGGCGCGACTGTCACTATCATCGCGACCAAGGTGACCGACACGGGTAACTGCAGCGACCCAGGGTCTACTGCATGCCCGACCCGGTGGACGTGTGCAGCGAACGCGCCAACAACAGTCAACGGAATTGCAGTATCCGCTGCGATGGCGCAGAAACATGCGCCATTGTTCCCTGGAGCGATCGCCTCTTGCACAACCGGTCATCTCACGCGTGTATGTGATGGTAGCTCCGCGCTAATTACCTCCATATACATCGGACACCTTCTGTCATCCGACTCTACAGAGATCTCTCAATTCGCTTGGAAGGTCAACAATCCACAAAGCGGTGTAACGATCGAGCTAGTAGAAGCTCCGTCGTTATCAAATGGTTGGCTAGCCAAGTTTCGCGGTACCCGAAACTACCCCGTCTCAACAAACCCGGTGAAGCCAAGTCTGACGCTGAATTGGAACTTCTTATCGGAACTGAAGGTACGGACAAGCATCATCACCACTGGCGATTGCACTAATCCCTACGGCTCAATTGCTTCTGCCGTAACGCAGGAAAATAGAAAGCCAGATTCTGTCCAGATGATGCTTGCGAAGAGCGATGAGGCAGAAGTGGAGAGCGCTAGCGTGTTTGAGCGCACAGCTCTAGCGGTCCTAACCGGGTTTGTTCCAACAGCAAACGCCAGTCCAATGATGCTTGCGAGCATGTCGGCATTGGCTGCCAGCAGCTGTCCAGTGCAGTGGTACTGCACGAAGACCGCGCCTGGCACTGCCAACGGGGTCTATGTCTACCCCGCCGACTTGCAACAGCGGGGTGAGTTGTACCCGGGTGAAAACTTCACCTGCCTTGATGCTGAATACCGAAGGGAGTGTGAGGGCACTGGCTCAAACCAGACCCATATTTCACTTGCAGATCAGATTCCCGCAAACGTGAAATCAATCGCCAATTATGGCTGGCAGATTGTTGATCCTGGTCAGGGAGTGGGCGTGCGCCAGATCCAAGCACCTAGCTTGGACAATGGGTGGAGAGCAATTTTTGAAACAACCCGTACTGACTGGACCGTTGATTCGAAGCCGCCGACGGTTCGTCTTGTCTGGGATCAGATCGGTATTCCGAATTGGAATGTCGATACTGTCGATCAAGGGAATTGCGGACAAGACGGTGATGAATTCTGCAAAACGCAGTGGACTTGTCTGGAGAGCTATCCGCCGGATCCGCCGAAAATTTCAGAAATAGTATCGAGAGAGATTGATCTAGTTGGTTCGGATTTAATGAACGGTACCGTAAGTATAACTATTAGTCTGCGTGAATATATGGGCGATGTCGGAGCAATCCATGACTTCAGAGTCTCATCTCTTTCAGGCACAGTAGACGTGGCGATAGTGGTTGAACCGTCAAAGGCGAACGCCTGGAGGGTCAGCCTGAATGCGACGACAAAAGGTTTTCAGTACCAGTACGTGGCAGGCAAAGGTCTCCAAACGTTTTCCCGCGGCAAGATCAACTTTGCGTTCAAGCTAGGTGCTCGCCCCCCGTATGTCCCTCCCCCGTACCGCAGTCAGAGCCCTGGCCCGCTCTATCCGGGCGATGACGGCTCGTGCAAGCGTGCTGAGAAGACGATGAACTGCAGCGGTATTTGGGAGGGTGAGCAGTGCTTCATAGACGAAGACGGCAAGCGTGAATGTGTGATCCAGCCCCCGACCGGAGAGGTTCCAAACGAGTGCAAGCGTCTGGCCGATGACGAATCGTGCACGGAGGTGCGGGAGGAGTGCTCTGAAGGCGGCATGTCGTCCACCGGTCACTGCTACACCGGCACAAAGGTCTACGCTTGCAAGGTGACCGTGGTTGGTGATGACGTTGAGATCAAGGAAGAGACCACTTGCGAAGGTGCCCAACCCGTTCCATGCGCAGACGGCAGCTGCAGTAATGACGACAAGGGCACGGTGAGTGTCTCCAAGGCCGGGGCCGAGCTGGTCACTAGCCAGACTATCCTCATGGACTACAAGGTGGATGGCGCGCCGGGCGGTGTTGGTGGCATGGCCAAGGCTATTCCCATCGAGAAGGGGGCGCACGTTGACTCCATGATCGCGAAGGTGTTTGAGGCAGCACTGAGCGGCATCATCCCGAGCGCAGTGGCTCAGGAGAACAAAGATGATGCATTTGGCGTCCCCCTTCCGTTTCCGGTCCCAGACCCTGATCCACCAGGTAACCCGGATGATGCTATGGCCATGGAAATGCTCTCTAAGGTCAAGCTATTCACGGGCACGCGGGATTCGTGCAAGAAGATGCTGGGCGGTTTGCTCGATTGCTGCACCAAGGATCCGCCTGACAGCCAAAAGCAATGGTGGGAACGGTATGGAAACTTTGCTCGAGAGAACGGGATGGCCGATCTAGGCGAGTTTTCCGACGAACAAAATGGCGACGGAACAGGCGTATGGGATAACTACGATGCTAGCTCAGACTCCATGACATTGAATCAGTCTTTCACTTCACTTGCAGAGAACATCAATGGTGGAGGCACTCCTGGAGCAGGCGATCCGAACGCGACGCTTGAAGACTTTGCAAAGAAGTTTTCCAACTTCTCAGCAAGCAATATCCGTCCGAAGCTGGGTTGGTACTGCAAGGACCACGAGAAGGATTTGGCGATCAAGAAGAACCTAGGCCAATGCACTTATCTCGGCTCCTACTGCCAGACTGAATCACTGTTGGGCATCTGCATCGTGAAGATGCATGTGTCGTGCTGTTTTAATTCCACAGTGAGTAAGTCGATCCGGGACCATATGGCTAAGGACGGGCGCTTTGGCATGGGCACGGCCAAGCGACCGCAGTGCGGCGGCATTCCTCTCACGCAGCTGATCAACGCCAACATGGAGAATTTCAGCACGGATGAAGTAGAGGCACGCATGGCTGCCGGCGGATTCACCCCGGACATGGCCGAGTTGTCGGGTCTGTCGGGTGAAGAATTCGACGTGGAGATGTTTGGCGCAGGCAATTCGCTCAATGACCCAACCCGGAAAGGCCTTCAGCAGCGCACGGACGAACGAATGGATGCGGTGAGTCCAAATATCGTGGAGGGTTATGACGCGATCGACGGAGCAATCAATAAGCGATCGAATATTGCGAACACCGATGTTGCGGATCCTGAAAGCTCGGGTGCAATCACCTTTAATCCGGGTTTGTACTTTGTAGACCAGGGGCATATCGCGAATGTCAAGGTCAATCGTAACGGCGGTAAGGGAACCGTGAGCGTCACTTTGCGGACCATTTCCGGAGGCACGGCAGTTTCAGGCACGGACTTCACTCCTGTGAACACGACCTTGACCTGGGCGGCCGGTGAAGTGGGCACCAAGTCGGTCGGGATTCAGACGAGCAATCGCAATCGTTCAGCTGCTGCGACGATCACGCTCGAAATCTCAAATGCAACTGGTGGTGCGGTCATCAATCCTTTGAACAGCGCTACTGTCGAAATCAATAAGGCATCGGATTAATAAAATGCAACATAACAATAGAGTTATTGCGACCAGCGCTGTTGGAATCATTACCGAGGCCCTGCGACAGATCGTTCCTGATGTTGGTCTGCGTGTGCGTAGGACGTTTGCTTATGACGAGCACACGATGACGCCGACCGAATTTGTGCGTTCTCTGATGACCTTTTCCACTGGCGGTTTCAATGCCTACACAACCCGTGGTGTCGGCTATCTTCTTGTTCCCATGGTTACGGTCTTTGCTCCCATGACACCTGGTGAGGCGAGCGGGGTGAATGTTCTAGTTCGCCGCCTTGCGTTCATGGAAACATGCGTGAAATACACTCATCAGTTCTACCGGGAGACGATCGCCCGAGAGATGGAGACCGCTCCGTTGCGCGATGTGGATGATGGTGCTCCTGCACTGGTAAAACGAATCAGCGAGCTTTGCTTGCAGCTCCTCGATGAGGAAGTGATGGTCGAGGCGTTGTCATTGTTCTGGCTTGAGAGTCAACACCAGTCCACAGGGTCGGTGCGGACTGTTCACGAGCTGTCGAGTGAGCGGCTGATCTGGTCGGTTGGATCTGATCGGTTTAGTTTGACTGAGCGCGGATTGGCCTGGGCCAAGAACGGCCAATACTGGTTCAGCTCAACTTGCATCGATGGTACAGAACATACGCTACGTTACTTACCGCAGACGCTACTGGGCGCACAGCTCGCAGACGCGGCACGTGAGGTGAAACCGGCGCTGTCGGTGGTGACCTAAATGCTGCGCTATTTGCCCTTACTGGCGTACCCGCTACTCCCCGCATTAGTCGGCGCACTCTTTGCTAAGTCGCCTCTGTGGTTGTGCGGAGTGCTGGGGGTGCTTTTATTGGTGCTGCACTACACCTTGGGCAAGAAGCAACTTGTCAAATCCCTTGTGCTGCCAGGACTTCCTCGTGGCTTCCCTGGAGCGATTGCGGCATTGTGCGTCACTTGTCTATTGACGCAAGCAATAGCCGCTTTCCTGCTGGGCGTTGGCCTGGTTGCCGGCTGGCGCGTCGGCTGGCTGCTTCCATACGCCCTGATCCCATCAATGCTGCTTTCGATCGGATTAGAGATGCGAAGGAATCTGCACCGGTAGCTCGGCAATATCGTAAGGCATGGCCGACAGTAGTCCGGCGATTACACGGGGATTTTCCGAGAGCGAATGGACGGGATGGAAGATTTCCTGCTGTGCACAGGCTTGCATATAGTGCGACGTGGCCGAAACCACCTTCTCGAGCCACCAGGCTGGCACCTAATGCCTCGCATGTGCGCCGGCTTCCTGGTCCGCGGCGCGGATGACAACCTCATCGTGCGACTGGCAAAAATGCGTGTTGACATGACCTCCTGGTCGTCCTGCGGTGGGCACACCCTGCACCATTCCTAATGCTGTGATCGCGATCGCCAGTGGCGTAGCCCCTGAACACGATGCTCTAGTCCCGGCGAGTTGAAATCATGGATGATGAAGATGAGCTGCGCACCACCTCCGCTAGACAATGGACCTGAGAGATGAACCCTAGCCCGATCCTCCAGCACATCCTGGCCAAGTCCCGGGCCGCCGCCGCCGGTGAGCTTGGTGTGTTGTCCACTGGTGAGCAGATCGCCGCCGCACTTGCGCTGAATCGGCCGGATTGGCTTGTAGCTATGGGATACACCCTCGCCGAGGCGGTCGACCGCCTCGGCGCCGACTGGCTGGCGCAGGTCCCCGAAGCGGCGCGTCAGCTCGCTGACGAAGCTGCCAAAGCCGCGGACGCGCACGCGCTGGAAGCGCAGCAGCTGCAACTCGACGCACTGCTCGAGGCCCCAGGCGACGAGCCGGTGCGTCTGCTTGCCGAGTTTGTTACCTATGGCAACTCGCCAGGCTATCGCGACGTAGACGTGCATCTGCGCGTTACTCCGCTGTACCTCGACATTCAGGCGGAACCTCGCTTGCTCGCGCTTCGGATCCGGCCAGATGATGCACCGCTCATCGTCGATTGCATCAGCAGCGTGCACGCCTTCGCATGGCACAATGAACGTGGGCCGATCGATCGACGTGTAGGTGAGGTGCGCCCTCGCTGGGTCCCTCAGTACGAGTGAGCAGCTTTTACGACTACTTGGACACCGCATCCATCGCCTCGATGCCGGCGCCGCCTGGCCCGCACGTAGTAGTACCTCTGCCGCAAGAGTGCTGCGCCTTGGCCAATGTGCTTACCCAGTTGCTGCGGCGGGTGGTCGACGAGTCGCATACCAGCCGCTCGGCGCCGCCGGCAGACGCGACGGATGTCTCCCTGGCATAATTCTAGCGCCGGCACCCGTGCCTCCTGCAGCTGCATGATCGTTGAGCTGTCAAGCGTAGCCGGCATTGAGGGGGGGCGATGCCTCTGCAGGTCTGCACTGTAGAGCGCGGTTGCGCGGGGAAGCCTTTCGTCAATGTCAGCCGCATATTTCATGATCTAGTCGCATCAATCGTGACCCGTGACACTAGCGCCGGGTGAACTGGGGCCACGCCGTTGGCGATCGCCATGGCCGCATAGGAGGCATGCAGCGGGTGGCCGCCCGACGTGGGAAACAGGGTGGGCTCGTTGCGAATCTTGGCCAGGCGCACCGTGAGGTTATGCTCGGCGCCACGCAGCAGGAAGCGGGCGCACATGCGGGGCGGCTGGCACCGGCCTAATGGCAGGCGAAGGTTGACGGAGCCAGGTCGTACGCGGTGCCCGCCGAGTGCACGAACGCCTCAGGCGGGAACTCGCCGACCGCATCGAGTCGCCACGGGCAATCGCTGCAGGGGCGGGTGCAGTGCGGGGCGCGATCGCTGTGATCGCTAGTAACGGTGACGACCTTGTGGTGGTCGCCTGCAGGGCGGACCTGCAGGGTTCGTGTAGTCGCCGCAGACAAGGTCCTGCTCACGGCCCCGTTCCTGGCACTGGCGGCGTCGGCGTCGCGGTGGTTGCCAGAGGCGCGGCCCACGTAAACCCGGAGCTCGCCAACGCAGCGGCCACCAGAGGATAGCCTGTGGCGGGATCATCCAGCGAGATGGCGGACCCGACCACCTGCCACCAGCTGCTATCCATCGGCTTTTCGTAGGCCAGATAAGCCGTGCTGGGGTGGTGCATCCGTGAGGGCCAGCTCAGCACCGGCATATCGGAGATGCCCACGGCCTGCAGTTCGGCGTGGAGCTGCGCTGCCTCGGGGTGAGTCACTGAATGGTCGGGCTGGTGGAGCAGGGTGGCCACGGCTTGAGCGGCTGCACTGTCGGGTTTGGGGTACAGGGCCCGGAGTCCGGGCTGGCCCAGAGCGAGCAACGGCAGATCCGACCGCTTCGCTTGAATCTGCACGATGTCGTAGCCTTGCAGATGCATCGGCAACACGTGAGCCTGCAGATTCGTGCCTACCGCCACGCTGCGAAGGACCGTTTCCCACAGCGCCCCCGCCGCCGAGTCGGCGGCATAGAACATCTTGTGCGTTCCTACTAGGGCCATGCGGGCCTCTGACTTCGCATTGGGCGCAAGGGCACCAAAGCGACGCTTAAACACGTGCCACAACGGGATCCGTGGAACCACCTGCAGCGCCGGGGTCACATCACACCACTTACTACCACCGGGCATCGTCGGCCCCTTCGTCGAAATCGGCGTGTGCGACCTTCAAAATGGCCCATGGATCGGTGGCCAGAAGTTCGGCCGGGGTGCGGCCATCGGCCAGCGCATGCGGTGCTAGAAACCACTCCAGCTCTTCCCAACCAGAGGTGCGCTCGCCGGCGGCCACGCCGGAGCGGCTGCGCACGAGCGTGAGGATCTCGGGCAGAACTGGGCTGGGTTGGCCAGATTGCAGGAACTGCCAGGGCGCGAAGCGATAGGCACGCCTTTCGGGGACCCACACGCCAAACAGTGCTCCCCTACGCCTCAACCTGCTTGCGCGCTGGGCGGGTGAACCAGAACGACCAGGTAGCTGCACTCCGGCCTCTTGGGAGGTGAGCCAATCGGCGATGGCTTCAGAGCGAGCAGCAGCGCTGGCTGCAGTTTCGGCAGGGACGTGTCGTGTTGAAAAAACAGAGGACACGTCATGGCTATTGCCAACCAGCCGCTGCAGCGCGTGCTCTAGGTCGCGTTCTGCTTGCACTTCTTGTCTCACTGTTTCCGGAGGAAACAGCGTCACCAGCACGTCGTCGTCGTGGGACGTGCGCAGCCATTCGGCCATGCTCTCGTGCAGGCTTGAGTGAATGACAAACCGATACGGCCGACGTCGCGCCGCATCGAGCCGAAACACCAGCGGCTCGCGGCGAGGTCCAGCCAGCACGTGCTGGCGCAAGTGGCCGTGGATCAGGATTTCGCGCGAGAAACTTCGCACCGCGTCGGTCAGTCGTTGCAGCTCGGTCCACGTTGGATCGGAAGGAGCCGTGCCGCGAATCCAAGCGTGCAGGCCCTGGCGCAGCGCCGGCAGCACCAGCTCATAGACCCCCAGCGAATCGGCGTCGAGGTGTCCCAGACGCGGCGTTAGGCTGTCGGGCGCGTGTCCGGTCAGATCCGGAAGCCCTAAGTACTTCAGCGTTGTCATGGCGATCAATCCAGTAGGTGGGCGCAGCCGCACCCATGCAGATCGACCCTACGAAAGCGACGACGGTTCGTCAAATCCTCGAAATCCTGCCTATCAATACAATACCTGTCGGTTCTCTAGTGTCGAGTACGGAACGCCCCAATCACGCGCTGTCGTGTGGTGTGCGGCCGTGGCCATCGCGCAGGATCAAGGCGGCCTGGATGCGAGCAAGTGCAGTGAAAGGTGACATCACGTTTGAATTCAAGGATTTGCCAAAGGCATGGCTTGTGTCGGAACGATTTCCTGCCGGCCCTCCTTCTTTACCTCTGCAATCGCGCGGATTGCCGGTGCTGCCCTAGTGCTGCAGCTGCTAGGCGCGGCAGGCCTGCCTAATCGGTCTGCGAAGCATGGGCAAGCCTCGCAAGTGATTGAGCGCAGGCCACCACGTCGTAAAGTTCTGCCTCGGTGGACACAGAAGAATTTCTTCTATTTATTTGATGTGCAAAGAAGCAAGGTCCGTCGTTTTGTTTGATAACCAGTCGCTAACTTTGAGGGCTTGACGCGAATTTGCCGTCCCTTCTATACCATCCAAAAGACTTATTAAGAAGTTTCGAATATTATTCTCAAAGTGACGCTCGTCGGTGAATAGAGAGGTCACGTAAGCATCCCCTTCATACGACCTTGTGATTACGCCACTATGGGCGACACAGACTGTGTTTGCCATGCCCTGCAGATCTGAAATATTCTCCCAATCCGTTTTGAAATGAGAAATACGAGTTGCATAAGCGAAAAGAGCTGGGAATGCGTAATACGATCTGCCATTCTCTAGATTACCGTACCCCTTCATCTTGAGTCCTTCCGGATTGGTCGGATGTATCGACCTAGCGAGTTTTGCGAACTGCTCCAGACCCTGTTTATCTAGTAAACTTTTTACTTCGATGACCCTTAGTACGGAGTCAAACGGATAGATGCCATGGCCACCAGATTCATAAAATGGTGGAAAATTCCGACGGTCATAGATCAGCAGATCTACTTGTGGACTTTGCTTTCCGAATCCGTCAACAATAACGCCGCTTCCAATTCCGTATTGCAAAGGGAGCACCGATTCTAGCAGCTGTCTCAAAAACGCTTCGCGGAATGCTCCTTTTTCACCTGGATGATTGAGTGGGCCCGTAGCGCCATAGAGGTGCCAAAGTTCTCGCACTCTCGCATTGAAGATTTCCTCAAACACGGCTTTCTCCGCATTAAAGCTATTGAAGGGCAATCGAGATATAAGCGCAGTGACTGTGGAAAGCGTCTCGGCGTAGCTTACAGCTTGCTTAAGGCTGAGGTCCTTTGTAACTGAAGCGGCGCAAGCGCAGGTACCGAGCTTCCGAGACAGTGTGAATATCTCACAACTTTTGGGGCAGGTCTGTCAGGGAAAGCCTTACCAGCACATCAGAAATGGCCATGAACGTCTGCTTCAGGATTGAGCACTGCGTCCCACACTACGAGACTAGCATTCGTTGCGCTCGTGTGACTATCTCAACACGGACAATTCCTGTGCTCACTAAGGTATGCTCTGACGTCATCAGAACTTCGGGTAACCCATGGAAGGGATGAGGTACGCAACGCGAGGCCTTTTGACGGCCACTGCTTACTGTCTAGCGTTTCAGCTAACTTGGCACTGTTCTCTCGACCAATGGTATTTGCCAGCTGGACTGCGGATTGCGTCTCTTCTTTTTGTTCCGTATCGCTTGGTCCCGTGGGTGTTGCTTGGCGACGTTTGTGCACTGCTTATGCTTAGGGTTCCAGCAATTGCCGGGATGGGTGTCAATCCTGCATGGGCATATGGCAGTTCGTGCATCCTGGGCCCGGCCATTTCGCTGGTGCCCATCGCAATTCGCCACAAGTTACGTGAAGTACACAGCAATGAGGCTTTACTTATCCCGCTACTCTTAGTAGCGGCACTATGGGGGGCGCTATGCACGCAGTCCGTCAATATACTGCTCGATGGTCCTTCAACGGCAATAGGAGGGATTAAACTTGTCCGTTTCGTCGTAGGCGACTACCTGGGCATGCTGATGATTGTCCTCCCAGTACTGCTTTGGTTACGAAGGGAAGATGCGGAGACACCTGGCCGCCTTACTACACACAGCGCTTTGGCTCTTTTCGCGACGGCCTTTCTATTCGCGCTAGCGACGTTGCCTGAGAGTCAGCTAGTTAGATTTGGGATGATGTCTCTTTTGATCGTACCTGCCATTCTTCTGACTTGGCTGCATGGCTGGAGGGGAGCATCAATCGGATTGGTCATTTCCAATGCTGCTTTGGGATTTTCGTTGAGGAACACCGGTGTTTTCGGAGCATATGACGCAACTGGATTTGTTGTTCAGACAATGCTCGCAACAATCGCCACAGGCATATTTCTACTTGGCACCCGCATTTCTAGTGTCTTGACAGAGACACGAATCCGTTTGAGGGGTGAACAACAGGCTCAACAGAATGCAAGATTGAGTTACATGTGGGCAGAAAAGGAGTTGCGTGAGCACGTGATTGGGTTTGTGGATGTCCAAGTCCATGTGAACATGTTGCGCCGGGACATAGAATCGCACCTAAAGTCACGCGGCCAGAATGAAGCCGCTATGCGCATGATTCGAACTGGCTCAATTCAATCAAGAATGCTTCACGAGTACATCAACTCATTGTATCCTTTGGAAATTGAGACACACGGTCTCTATCATGTTTTCTGTTCTGCAAGCTTCGCACGTGTGAGTCACACCGAGGTAAGTAGCTCCATGCTCCGTGGCGACCCCAGGGTGCTTTCAGTTGGGCTCCAGCTCGCTGTCTATAGATGCACACTGGCAGCTGTCAGCTCGCTACTGCATGGTGGGCGATTTATTATCAAAGCACGTGTTGGCAAGACGCGTGGCATTCAAGGCGTAGCTGTAGTAGTAGTTGTTGAACATGCTCAGTGCACTCCAGTTGACCGAGTGACTTACGAGAATGCGTCCGTTCTGTCCAGACGAATCAAGACGTATGGTGGTGCTTTAAAACACCACCATACGAAGATCAGCTTCTATTTAACCGAACCTCTAGGCTCTAAATTACTATTTCGGTACGACGACCCAGTTGTTATCGGGCAATAGAAAAACCGTCATTCTTTCCCCCTGGTATACGATAAGACCTGTAGGCATGGTGCCCGGTGCTAATATTTTGGTGCGGTCAGCATCCACCCCAATCGGCATCACCCAAACAACGCTATCGATCCAACCGATTGCGGTTCGTACGATTCCTGTCGGGCCGTTGACTTGCAAGTAGCGGATTCCATCACGCTCGAAGGCATATACCTTCACGCTGCCCACTGCTGAAAGATCGGCAGCCGCGGGACGGCTTGTTCCAAGCCCAGTTGCTGCTGTGTTGGGACTGTGACCGACATCTGGGCAGCATGCTGACGTGTTCTGCATAAGAGTCAGTGCGATGATACTGATAACAACTTTCGCTGCAGGTTTGAAGTAACGCATTTCTCTAACCCTTCCCCTCGTATGAGGGCGCTCGCCTGCGGTTCAGGCAGCTGCGACGGTACGCGATCTTGAGCACCACTCCGCGAAAATTTGTTTTTCGTTGGACGAAGTCGTTATGAGACATGTATCACATGTGGCCGGCGCAAGCTGCTTCTATTACATACAGCCGACTTGAGACCACACAGGAACTAGAATTAATCGTTTGTATCCGTTGCACTCCTCCGATATCCCCTGGGAGGTTCTGCCCAGGGTGCCTGGGCGTCGAAATCTTGCTTCGACCCTTCTTCAAGACCTGTTCTCTGTGGACCCTTGACGCCCCTGCTGTCGGAGGTCTAATCTGCGTGGAGAACGCGCTTGCGCATCTCCGCTGTGGCCGGTGCCACCTCAACGCTACATACTTTAAAACTACTTTTCATCCCATCGGGCGAACTCGACTTCGCCTGTTGGGGCGCAGTTGGTTTGCTCACTCTGCTTGGAGCTAACCAAATGTTTACCGTTAATTTCTCTCGTATCGATGCAGGTTTCGATGCCGTCATTGCTGGCATTCATAAGCATGCTTACGATTGCAAAGCCGAGTTACTTGGTCCGCTTGATGAAGACGCTTGGTTTCAAATTTGCCAGCAGGAATGGAACATTGCTCACCGAGGCTGCGGACTATCTTGGTCTTATCTTGTAAAACTATTCAGTTCCGCTATTGACCGTCGTGTTTCAATGTTGCCTGAGCATCAACGTTTACGTGCCATTGCGATTGCTGCTGATAAGGGATACGAAACACTTGAAGTGCGCAACGAAGATGATGCTATTAATCTCGCAAACCGCTGCTGTATCCACGGCATTACGCTTGATTGTTGCCCTTTCGGATGTGGCACTTTATAGTGCTTTTTGATCGAAGTGACGGGTCGCGCTTTTAAGCCACAATACTTGCGCGATCTTCAGGTCTTGGCTAGCGTTTTAAGCCAAGCCTGTCCATAAGGCGGCTATGAAGGCCGTGCAGAAGAATGCAATGCTTGTTATTTTTGCCAGACGGCCGCGTTATGCGGCCGTCTGTGTTTCTGCGATCGAATTTCCGGGGTGGGGTGCTATTTAGCAATCGTTGACTCATCTACTGCGTTTTTGGCGCTCGTTATGAGATCTGCAGCCACCTCTCTTATATATGCATGCAGCGGCGCCAGCTTGTGATCTTCCAGCTGATCAAGCCAAGTAACAAATGCAGCACGGCCACCCGGATACGCGTCATGAACCTCACGCATGAGATGCCCGAGCTCACGGCCTTCGAGGCCTGTGAGCTCCGACACAATCCGGCTATTGAACAGCTGCTTGCGGCGGCGTGCTCCAGCAAGTGCTTCCTGGGATTGCGAAAGTGCCTCCGCGAAAGCAGGAAATTGTTTCAGTGCTCGCTGTAAGTGGTGTGCGCGCTGGAGGTCTGCTGATGCTCCTGCGGCTACACCAGCCGTCTGCAGCCATTCAAGAAATAGGCGATAGTTCTGCAGCTTCTGGTCACGAACGCGGTCGCGGTGCCCACGTGACTCCAGTGGATAGGCGGCCGGATTGAAGTGGGTAGAGCTGGCAGCGAAGGCAAATACCTCTTCCAGGGTGTGGAAGCCTTGATCGAAGCGGCCATAGTCATAGCCGAGAAACGCGAAAGCTGCTGGCATCTCGTTTGTGATTGTAAGATCGTCCACCAGGTAGTCGCCGTCCAGGACCTTGTAGCGCAGCCCGTTTTGGCCATACGTGAATCCCATTCTTTGAGCCGTACGGCCCATTAGATTGCCCAGATCGTTGAACGCAAAGTAGTCGCGGGCGGTGTCGTATTCGCTGGCGGGCACACAGACTAGATCGACCTGGAACGCGGCTACATCGAAGCTGATGACATTTCCGTTGCTCACCACCTCGTGTGGGTTGAATAAGTAACTCATCAGCGCTGGAACGTCTGCCGGCAGCGTGCTGCGATCGGCTATCACACACATATCACCGAAATCGGCCTTGGTGCCAAAGTTGCGCACGAGCTCAACGCGGAGGCCGCTTTCGCTTTGCAGCGTGTCCATGACCTGCGCGGCCAGCTGAAGGTAGCTCGCGGCCGGTAATAGGTGAGTTGCCACCGCCTTCAATGCATTTCCGCCCATCCGCATGTTCCTTTTTCGCGTGGCGCCGATGAGTCCCCGTGTGCTCAAAACTGGGAACTGAAAGGAAGTGCCAGGTGCAACGTTGCTTGGGTGTGGCTGATTTCTTGCTCAGAGTCGTCGTCCTCGTCCTCGTCCGCATCCGTCAATTGCCAGCTGGCAACAAGGACGGTCGATCTCGAGATCCCTTTCGCAAATGTCCGACGGAGTGCTATGCCGCTCAGATATCGAAGCGCGGCCAAGGTCTCATCTACCATGGGCTCGGGAACCTGTATCAGGCACTGTGCAGGTACGTTCCAGGTCACTCGCAACGTTGTAGTCGTGAGGTCGTAGCTCGCAAGGACCGGGAGTCCATTGTGCTCAAGCCGGGTGAGCGTGTTGAGCGCGGTACGGGCGTCGAAGAGCCCCGACTTCTCGGCTAGCTGATGTGTGCCTTCGTTGGTCAGCATCTTTGCTCCTTAAAATGTGTTGCAGCGATGTGCATATCTTGACAGCCGCACGTGCAGGATGTGGTGGTCAGCTGCTCCGTAGCTTTGCCAGTGCCTTCTGCCGGTTTTTACCGGCCCGTGTAGCCAGCTCGTTCTCTGCATAGCGAGCAGGCATCGTTGGCGTCTTCCACCGACCAGCCTGCATGATGGCTGCTAGGTCCATACCGGCGCGCGTCATGTCCTGCGCAGCGCCGACGCGCGCAGAATGAGCAGATAACTGTTCACCGGTAGCTCGCTTGATGATTCGATCAGCTTCACGCACACATAAATGCGTATCCCAGCGCAACCGCTTGGCGTCTGCAGCCGGAGCCGGCTCGAAAAGCCTATGTCGAGGTAGCCGATGAAAGATGTAGGGGTTGTTTAAGTACTCACGACGCGCAGCTGGCCAGAGATATTTCTCAGCGATCAAACGTTGCGTTTGCCACGTGAGCAATAGTTGGGCCGAACGCGGCGTTAGGTAAAGCGTGACGCCGGCGCCTTGCTGGTCCGTTTTTGAACGTAAGATGGTGCATGTCGCTCCGCCCTCCACGTCAGCGCCGAAGTGAACATCGCTCCACCGCAACCGCACCATCTCTGAGGCGCGTCCTAGTAGATCGTAGGACACCGCCACATAGACCATGTCGCGAAGCTCGAGCAGCCCGGCAAGTCCTGACGCACTGTTCGGAGCTTCGACGACATCGTCGACGGTCTCAATATTCAGAGCCGGTGCCTGGTGCTTCCGCGCAGTGAGCTGCTCGCGGCATTGTTGTCGCCAATACCACCGGAATTGAAGTGTATCGGTCGCGCAGGTGCAGCTCCACAAGCGACTGGCAAGCTTGAGGGTGAAGAGCAAATGCTCCAGCGTTGAGCGCTTGTAGCCTGCTGCAATCAGACTGTTCAAAAACTCAATGAGGTCATCGAGTTGAACTGGCATGCACACGCGATCACGTTCAGCACAGAAGGCGATCCAGTGCCGCCAATCGGTGCGGATAGACTTGCGGCTGTTGTCCGCGTACGGCTGGATTTCGTGTGTGAACAGGTCTCGAAAGATGGCCTGAGCCTGCGCGAGCTGCTTGATGGTGAGCTCGAACCGAACGCCGGGAACCTGTACAGGCAGGTCGACAAGCTCCAGCTTTCCATGGTGCGGCGCCGGCAATGCTTCGAGGGCCGTCTGGACAGCTGGTGCAACTGGGACCCCTTCACCTGGCGTCATGAAGGGGGACTTTGCATATGTGCGCTTACGCCGCCCCTCAACTGCTGCTGCTGGTCGCCCTGATGTGTCTTGCTTAGAAGTCATAAGTTAGTTCGGCACGGTGCGTACCCGCGTGCACACTCTCCGCCCAGGTGATTGCAAGTTCGCAACTCGATCTTCCGCTTCCACCGGCGGAGAGGAGGCAGTCCATGCCGTAGGGATCCACTCCCCAGATCACTTCCTCCGCAGGGTCTGGATGCAGGGATGCCTGGCCAATGCTCACCGGTTGGCCAGCGGCCAATGCCTGTAGCGCGTCGTCGCGCTTTTCCTCAGGAACGGGGTAGGGTATGCGAAGCATTTATTTTCCATCCTCGGCTGGCGCGCCTGGGGAGGATACTTTCACTGGCGCCGATGGCGTCGCACGGGTTGGAGCAGATGCCGCCATTGTGTCTCGGATCTGTTCCAGCACTCGGAGCTGCGCTTCACTCTTGCGCTGCGCTGCCTGGCTGGCCTGCAGGAGGGCTGGGGTGACGGCATCCTTTTCAGGCCACCTGCGCTGAATCAAAAAAAGAGCGATACCGCTGAAGGCGACGGTTGCTACCCAGAGCAGCAGTTTGCCAGCAATCACCTGTATCTGACGTGGTCGTACGACGCCGCCGATCGTGCGCTGCTTTGTCAGGTGTAGCCACCAGTACCGGCACCTCTGCAGCATGGTCGGAGAGCCATCTAAGCTGGTCACAGCCATGTAGGCAGCAAGGGTTTTCAGGTGGCTACGGAGCAGTCGATCGTTGAGAAGATTGGAAGGATCGTTAACGACCTTGAGCACCACCATAGAAACCGTTTTTGGCTCTCGCTCCGATGAGGCAGGGTAGAGGAGACACATGACATGGCCATCGTCGCCACGTTGATACAATAGTGATGCGCCCTGCTCAGTGAATACACGCAGGCTCTTTGACATTTCGCCATAGACCAACTGAGGCTCACCATACGCAGTGAGATAGGGGCGGCTGCCGAATTGGACTTTAACAACACTATCATCCCAGCCAGCTGTCTTCCCGCCTTCGAGCACGTAGAATCCATAGGAGAGGAAGTACGCTATTTCTTCGTTCTCGGAGGCAAGCGTGTGGAGTCGCGCTGCGGCATGATCGCGGAACTTGTCGAAGTCGAGATAACGCTTGATGCGTCGGTCGATAGCCTTTTGGAAGCGGGTTAGGGCGCGTTCGGTGAGCTTTCCGAGCACCGGTTGGTTCACAGGAAAATCAGAGCCCTCAGGAGCAGTGGTCATTATTCACCCGAATCAACTTGCTGTGCCTCGAAGTAGCTTTCGCGGCATGCCTGTAGTGCTGGATCATTGCTTGGTACCCCATTGGCGACGGCCATGGCGACGTAGGATGCGTGAAGGATCTGCCCGCCGTCTTCGACATCGCGGCCCACACGACCGTGCATTCGCTCAAGGCGGACGCTCAAATTATGGTCTGCGCCTCGCAGAAGGAACCCTGCGCATAGCCGCGGGTTGGTGGCGCCGGTAGAGTGGCACGCGAACGTGTGCGTGGCCATGTCATACGCCGTCTCAGCAGATGCACGAAATGCTTCTGCTGGCCACTTGCCCACCGCGTCGACGCGCCACGGGCAATCAGGGCATGGGCGCTTGCAGTAGCGTGCACTGGCCTGTTTTGGGCTTTGGACCGTTACCACCTGATGCTCGCTGCCGGCCCGGCGTACGCGTTGGATCCTGCTGGAGGGGACGGTCATAGCGGCGCGATCAGCTTGCTCATGGGTGGATCACCAGGAATGGCTCGACGGTGAAATTCTCCGCTTCCAGCCCCTTCGCCAGAGCAGCCTCGCGGGCGTAGGCGGCGGTAGAAGCGCACAGGTCGTAGCGATAGGCCGCACCCCCAACCTTCACGATGTAGCCATTCGGCGCGCGGATCGCGGCCGCTAGCCGCTCTAGATCTTCCGCATCGCCATCCCGCTGAACGCCTGTGCGGTCACGCAGCTTCTGCGCGCTCGCTAGCAAGGTCTTGGTCCAGTATGAGGGTTCTTGTTGTTGAGGGATGGTTGGTATTTGGTCGGGCTGCGTGGACAGGTGTGTGTAACCGGCAGCCTGATCGGTCAGTGCTTTACGGGCGATATCTTCCCAATGCACCCAGGTTTCTTGCGTGCCATCGTGACCGAAGTGCGGCCCTTGCGTAGCAATCAACTCCAATGCAGCGCGGAGTCTGCGGATGGTCGTGATCGTAGACGCATCGCTTCCATCCGATGCCACACCTGCTTGCCGCAGTGCGCTGAAGGCGGCGCGGATGATCACCTCGCAGTCGGCATGTGCTTCTTGTTGAGCTCTGGCACTCAGTAGGTTCCACTCTACTGCGCCGCCGGCGGATGCGATCGCAGCAGCCTGAATTACCTGGGGCGGGATGCTCACCAGCTGCGGTGATGTCTCTGGCGCCGTAATGGCCTCATTATGGGTCATCGCGTCGTGCTCCCGGTCGTTCCGCCGTGTTTGGTGATGAGGCTTAGGATTTTGTTGCGCGCATAGTATGACCACCCTGCGATCACCGCCTTGTCCGTGAAGTCCCAGGTGATCTTCATCCGGCGCAAGTCTTCGCACAGAGCGAGGACTTGATCGAGCGATGCGAAGCCGCTGCCGATCCGGTAACCGGTGGCTATATGCGACAAACAGTAGCTCTGCCCATCAGCGCCACGATGGATGCCAAAAGGCGTGCTCACCACTGCTTCTACAAGCCTGTAGACGAGCCCGGTGTCGATGTAGATGGCCGTTACCGGTTTGAGCGGTGGGGTGATGGAATTCGGACTGCTTTCGGTGGCTCTCGCTCGTTGAGGGTGCTCGGTGCCCCTTTCAAGACCGGCTGTAGGCATTTGTGTAGTTCTCGCAAAGTAGATTGGTACCTGGACAGAGGTCACTTCGGTTAGCTGCCGAGCGTGACCTTGAAATTCGTGCGGCCTTGACCGAATTGCGTGAGCAATTCTTGTAGTGCCTGCACGTCATCGTTGCTGACCTGGACGCTGACGAATTGCGTGGTTTGGGCTTTCTTCCATCGGTTGAAGTGCGACGTCGCCGAACAGCCAGCGCGGTCGTTCTCATCAGCAAAGACCACGCCTCCATTGATGACGATCTTGTCGGCATCCTTAACCTCATCAAGGGCGATGTCATCCACGACGACGCCGTTGATCAACATCTCGTACTCCTCCCACCAGGCGCTACCCCACTCGGATGACTGCCAGGCCTTGTACTCTGCGCCGCTCATTTTCACTGCATTGCTCCGTCGTCTTGATACTTGCCTGGAGTTTGTCAACCCATGCTCCGGCGCGTTGAGCCACACGGTCTATCGTAGCGGTGGCCATCCACCATCGTCGCGGGCGCACGCAACCTGCGCGTGCCGCGCGATTGGCGCACAGATGTTGCTAGGGTAGCCAGCGCTTGACGCGGACGTGGGAGATCTCGGTGATTGCGGTGCCCTGGGAAGTGATGTGCTTTTTGATCTTGAAGCCGGCATCAAAGCGGCGCTCGCGATTGGCGCGGCTCACGAGCTCCGCCGGCGCGGCAGCGGTCCGCCAGGTGAAGCAGTTGCCCTCGTCGTCAATTAGACTCAGGCGTTCCTGCGGCCCGTAGTGTGTGTCGAACGTCTCGACCTGGTAGACGCGCAAGGGACGCTCCAACTTGTCGCCCTCGGCGGCCACGTGGGCCGAGCGGGCGGCCCGCAGCAGCTGCTGCGCAGCGCTCTGGTGCCGCTGGTAGGTCGGCACGGCCGCGGCGGCGATCGCCAGGTGCCGTGCGTCCACCTTGATGGTGTCGCTGGCCAGCACCGCTTTGACGTTGGCTTCAAAGTCGTCCTTAGGCTCGCGGCCGGCAAACCAGGCGACCATCGCGGCAGCTTCGGCCCGCAGGCGTTCCCGCGCGGCGGCAAAGGCGCGGCCAGCGGCCGGATTGCGTCGATGCGCTTCCGAGAGCTCGGTCGCTTGCAGGTAGGTGGCGTCAATGCGTAGTTCCCGTGCTTTGCCAACGGGGATGAAGCTGCTGGACTCGCACAGGAACAAGACGCGCGCCAGATAGTCCAAGGTGGCGACCGCCCCGGCCACCCCCGCGGCGGCCTGGTCGCCCAGCGCATCGGCGTAGCGCTCGAAGTCGGCCAGCTTGGCCAGGAAGAGCGCCCGGGCCGGATCGATCCCAGTGAAGTCCTGCAGGCATGTGCTGCCCACTTGCTGATAGGTGCCGGTGCTGCTGTTGCGGAGCAGGTAGATCTGCTTGCGTGCCCGGGCCGTGTGGCAATGCTCACAGTGCATGGGGTGGTCACGCCGGCGTGCCGCCTCGGCGCGATCGGCCGCCCCATCCGTCACCGCGAACACCAGCGCGCCGGCCGCAGGCGTGGCATCGAGCTGGGCGACAACGTGCCAGTCTCCCAGCTTGACCAGTGGGAAGCGCAGGAGCAGGCTGTGCATGTCGATCAGGCCCACGGCGTCGGCCGGCAGCGGCGCGCTGGTGGTCCACGGGACCAGCGTCACTTCTTCGCCTGCGGCGCGCACTTGGCGCTGCTGCAGATAGGGCGTGACGTGCGCCAGTTCGACCGTGAGGGCATCGAGCCCGAACTTGGCCGCTTTCGTATTGAGTGCTTCAAGGCGCTTGGTGAATTCAGGCATCTTGGCGGCGGGCACCAGCACCGTCGCCTGCCGCAACGGCGGCGGTTGTGTCTTCTCGATCGCGGCGTTCGTGCCCATCGACTTGCTCCTAGCGCGGCGACCCGCGGACTGCGGGCCCAGCATACCGACCTTCTAAATCACCGACGCACAGCCACAGCCGGGCGATGCGTCATGCTCGCATACCTGAATGGCGTCCGACAAGTGTAATTGTACGACATTGCTCATTTTATGATGTGATACGTAATACGATGTGTAATCTCATTGCACAAGGGCCGAAAAAGCCCGTAGAATGGACCCACCGCCAGATACAGCGCAGGAGATCGACGATGCCGAAGTACAACGACGGAAGTGCCCTCGCAGTGCTGTTCCGCTTGCCCCAGGCGGACGACGGCCTTTATGTGGTGGCCACCACGGACGACAACGATCAGGACCTGTGTCAGGTGTTTGTGGCTCAGAAAGTGCCGAGGCGGACCGGGCATGGTCCTGCGCGGTACGAGCAGCGCCCGATGACCCAGCGGGTCCGCGATCGACTGCTCGCCGGCGGGTTCGCTGACGAGCAGCTGCTCCCATGACCGCCGTCGTCGCGTACTGGGTGGCCATTGCCCGGGAGCACCACCGCTGGGCCGCCGATACCCGGGCCCAGCTGCAGGACTGCCGGCGTCACGGGCTGGCGGATCGACGCAAGCAATTGCGCAAGGAACTGCAGCGCCAGCGCGATCGCCGCGCACTGGCGATGGTGAAAGCGCGTCTTACGCGGGATGAAGTCGCCCGCGTCGATGCCCTGCGACTGGCCGAGCTCGCGCGCCTGCCCGCCGGCCTCGTGCCCGGGCTGACGATCGGCGGGCGCCCGGTGCTGGCCACCAGCAGCGAGACACCGCCGTGAGCGCGCCCATGACCCTGCACGCAAGCCGCCGCATCGAGCGCATGAGCATGACCAGCGTGTCCCCATTCGACGTTAAGGTCATAGAGTAATGGCTGAAGTTAGCCGCATTACACCAGAAGAAGTGTCTGACGCAATCGAGAAGTTACTCGCTTCCGGCCAGGCTCCTACGCATATGAGCGTACGCGAGATATTGGGGAGCCGGGGAAGCGGCCCGGTGCTGTCTAAGTTCATCGGCAGATGGTTTCAAGAGCACGGCGCGGACTACTTCGTAAAGGTCTCGGACGCCCGCTCGCGTAAGCCGATCGCCGACATTGGTGCGCAATTGCGACAGGCTGCTGAGCAGGCAGCACAAGTAGTCTCCGACGTGGAGCGTGAGCGTCACGAAGCGCTGAGCGCTCGTGAGAATGCTGTGGAAGAACGGTCGCTGCTGTTGGACGCCAGAGAGGAAACATTACTCGCTGAGCAAGCAAAGATGGCCGAGCGCGCCAGTGAGCAAGAGCGACTGATTCACGAGCTACAAGCGGATAAAACCAACCTCGCGTCGCGTCTGGATCAAGCGCGTCTGGATCGGCTGCAGGTTGAGTCAGAACTTCGAGAGCTGAGTTCCGCCATGGCCGGCGTGCGAGATAAGCTGGGTGTTGCGCTGCAAGAAATCGCAGTGAGCAAAGAGCGTGAACAGGCAAGTCAACTTGTATTGGCTGAAGCCCGCCGTGAGCGTGACGCGACAAGTAAGCGTTTCGAGCGTTTTGAAGATGGATACGCGAAGATATTGAATGCCATACATCGCTTGCGCGAGTCGGGGCAAGAACAGGGAACGAATCTGCTTGACTCACTCCAAAAGCTTTCTGAACGCCTGGAGCTACATCAGACGCAACTCGATGCAAAGGCTTCTGAGCTAGCTGCAGCCTCGCTTAGGGCTACGACATTGGAGGATAGGCTCCTGCAGTCAGAAACGCTGCTCGCAGCAGCGCATGGTGAGGCACGCACTCTCTCCGCGGCCTTAGTTGAACATATGCACACGATCGATCAACTGCGCGTCGAGCGTGATGCGGCTCTCGAACTTGCTACATCGGTTTCTTCGAGCCTAGCGACGATCTCCAGGTACTTTGAGAGTAATGGTAATCATGGGACAGAGGATGATCCAACGTGAGCGCACCGATTGAGACCGATTTTGAAGGTATGCCCACAACCGCCGCCTTGGATGCCATCTTGCGCGAAGCACTGGCGCTTGCTGGTAGCAGAGGTCTGCGGGTATCCGACTTGCTCACTCGTTCACCGCTCCGTCAATTCGTGCTCAAGCACAAGGCGCAGCCTTTTGCGGCACAAGGTGAACCGCCTGTTACGCGAGTGAAAAGACACCTTCAAGCGATGCGCGCCTCCGGCGCCGCGCATGTTGACGCAGGTTGTTGGACGCTGACACAAGCGCCGCAGCACTGCCAACTTTATCAACTCGATGTGACCACCTATCAGCCTGACAAGTACGTCCTGCTCAACACCGACGACGGAAGTGCCTGGCGTGGTGATGTCACCACGCCAGGGATCGCACATGCGCGATGGCTTCGGGCTGCGGATGGTGCTGTGGGAGCAGTCCATATCCTGCGGCAGGCTCTAGAGGGCGTGCTGGAGCATAGCGATCCGGACAACTGCCCCAATACCAAAGCGCCGGATCGCCGTAACCCTGACTGCGCTGTGTGCCATGCAATGCATATTCTAGGAACAAGCGTCCATGTTTAATGCCATCCCAATGAAAGCCGCACTGGATTTCCTTCGAGAGCTATCTAGTACATCTGCAGCTGTGTCGCTTCCTCTCTCATTACTGTCAGCAGCACTATGGTCGACGGTTAGGTATGAGCCAGGATCAACGGACGGCTCAGACTTCTGTCTAACCGTTTTTAAAATGAGCGCACTGTATTTCGTAGCCTCTATAACTGGCTATGTAGCATTCACCCGTAAAGCAGGTCGGATCGCGGATTAAATATGGACAACCAAGCCGTATCACTATTGTGGCAGTAGGCGTCGTTGGCGTACTTATGCCAATTCTCTTTATCAAGGGAGTACCGAGGATTATCAAGCTTAGTGCTATTGCTAAGCATCTGAAGCGGAAGAGGATGATTTTTCATGCAGGTTGAAGACCAATTGCTACCCGTTGTACTGGTTGCCAGTACTACCGTCCGGTGTGTCAGCTGCAACACCCTGCTGGCGACGGCATACCCAAACGACATAGCTATGACCGTGCCCGATACCCATCTTGCCGACGATGGCGATGCCATCCCGCGTGCACCGCGCCAGGCCGACGGCGCGCCCTGCATCTCGATGGCGATGCTCGGTGCTTGCCCGCAATGCCACACGCGGCAGTGGTATTTAGAAGTCACCCGACATCCCGGCGGGGAGAGCAAGATGTACGACACGCTCGCCAGCTATGACACGTGGGAGCAGCTGTTTGTCACGTCGACGGCGGTAGACGCGCGACCGTGGCGGATCTACGCAGTGGACACCGCCGATGGTGCGGTGCATCGGCATGTCATCGGCCCGATGCCGATTCTCGACATCACCGGAGCCATCAATGCGAGCGGCGTCAGTGCGTGCGGCAGCGGCACGTTTTGGCGCGACGCGGCGAGCGTCGCCACAGCCCTGCTGCCACAGCTGGAAGCTGTGGAGCGCCAGCTAGCAAATCGCACTGGCTATGCTCATTCGATTTTTCGCGATGAATCCTGGCTGTTGACGAGCCAGATGGGAGCTGAGCGAGTTCGCCTTAGCGATGAGTTGCAGTCAATCGGTTTTGATAGTGCCCTTGTCATTCACGTGCCAGAGGTGTCCCGTGATGCGTAACTTCGACTGGTCCCAATTCTCCCCGCTCGATCATCTGATCGCTCTGGCGCTGATCGTCGGATGGGTGGTGTTGACTTGCCTGTTAGCGTCGCTCGCGATGAACCTCGCTTCACGCGTGTGTTCACTGGTATTTGGACCACGCTCCGGCGATCGCAGCCCGTGAGACGTGGGTGCGTAGTATGGCAAAGGTATTCACTAAGAGAGGCAAGCCGTGGATAGGAAAACCAGCACTGCGTTTCTAACTCTATTTGCTATCGGCGCGGTCTGCGGTGCGTCCCTTGTCCTGAATGCAATCTATCTCACGCTTGGGGGCGCACAGGCCGACCCGATGGTGCTGGCGCTTGGGTTAGTCGCTGGCGTGCTGCTGCTGGCCGGCATGGGCCGCGCTGCCTTCAGCGCTGGATATGACTTGCTGGATGATGTTATGGACTCGAGCAAGACAACTCCCACAACCGACGAGAAATGACACCATGACGAAGAATTACCCTATGAAATTCTTCCAGCGGCTGTGGGACTCGGGCGCGTGGATATTGCCCGTCATCGGCGTGGTTTCGTTCTGTTGTGTGGTATGGCCAGCCCAGACGAGTGGTTGCATTCATCTGGTGATGGCTGGTCTGACGCTCTGGGCGATGGTTGTGTTCTATCAGAACGAGTTGCGCGATACCGACGAAGCACCCTTAGTCGAATTCAAGCCATCGCGGGGCCGACCGAATGACTAAGAGCGACCCCATAAAATTCCTCCGGTGGCTATTTGAGTCTGGCATGTGGACCCGCACGTGGCCTCGCTTGGCGTTGGCGGCGGGGAACCTGGTGTTCGCTGGGCTGTGCTTGTGGGCGGCGTATGCGATCCATCGCGGGCAGCTCCTTTAGAGCTGATCTTGATAGAGCAGTGTCAGCATGCTGCTCTAGGCAGATCATCCAAGGAAGTAGTGAATCGACCAGACAAAAGATTCTGCCGCGATGCCCATCCGGGTGATTTCTGCCAGCCGCTTGCACCCAGCCCGGCCGTGCCGCGGCCGAACCGCCGGTTGATGGCATCCAGGGTGCTCATTAGCTTGTCGTCGCCTATGCGTGCCGGGGTGAAGAGGTCGCCCTGCAGATCCTCGGGTGCGGAGAGATCCATTAGGCAAACGCCGGCCTTCTTGTATGTGAAGCCATCTCGCATGAGGCCCTGGAGCAGCCGGCGGACAACCGTTAGCACCACGCGGCTGTCGGATGTAGCCGAGGCAAGCGGCGCGGTGCGTGATGGGTTGTGCTGCGGCACGCCTGGCTTGAACGAATCCGTCTCGGCAAAGATGCCAATGGCGCATGTGGTCAGCCCGCGAGCGCGCAGCTTCTCGGTGGCACGCATGGCGAAGGTGGCCAGCGCCTCTGACATGGCTTGCGGGTCGCTTACCCATGTCCCGAACGATCGGCTGACCATGATTTGCTGCCGGTCTGGCTCGACCTCTTCAAGCTCGAGGCAGGCGTGACCCTGCAGCTCGCGCTGCGTGCGCGCCATCACCACTCCGAACTCTGCAAGCAGGTCGTCTGCAGCCGCATCCCGCAGATCCGCTGCCGTATACACACCGCGTGCCTGCAGCCTGGCGCTCCAGCGCCTACCAACGCCCCAGATGTCGCCAACCGACGTTGCCTGCAGCACGGCATCGAGCTCGCTTGCACTGAGCGCTGCCAGGTCACAGACGCCGGCCAGATCGGCCGGGTAGCTGCCAGGTTTGCGCGCCGCATCCTTGGCGACCCGGTTGGCCAACTTGGCCAGGGTCTTCGTCGGCGCGATGCCGATGCAGTTCGGGATGCCAGTCCATTGGTGAACGCGCTCGCGCAGGTCGACCGCCAGCTGCCGGCGATCGCGGATCCCGGCCAGGTCAAGGAAAGACTCGTCAATGGAGTACACCTCCACACGCGGCGCGGCTTGGCGAAGGATCACGCTGATGCGCGAAGCGATGTCGCCGTACAGACCGAAGTTTGCGGAGCGCAACGCCAGCCTCCGGCGGATCTGCGTGGGCACCTTGTGGATGGGCTGTCCCATTGTCACGCCTAGCGCCTTGGCCTCGTCAGATCGAGCAATGGCGCAGCCATCGTTGTTGCTCAGCACGACCAACGGCCTGCCACGCAGTTCGGGCTGGAACACCCGCTCGCAGCTGGCGTAGAAGTTATTGCCGTCGATCAACGCGAACATCAGCGCCCAGCCCGGGAATGGGCGCGCGTGATCTGGCGGACCACGCCCACGACCGCGAAGACCTCGACCTCTGTGCCTGGCGCCAGGACGATCGGCGCGCAGTGTGGGCTCCGGCTGTGGAGCTCGATGTGGTCGACCGCGACTTGAAGGATCTTGCAGACCGGCTGATTACCATCCCAGATGGCGAGCACCATGTCTCCGTTGATCGGACTCACCGAACGGTCCACAACAAGGATATCCCCGTCGCAGACGCCGGCCAGGATCATGCTCCAGCCCTCGGCTCGATACAGGAACGTCGCCGGCGGATTCCGGATCAACACCCGGTTGAGATCGAGCTCGTCGTCTTGGAAGTCTTCAGCCGGCGAAGGGAAACCGAGCCGGATCCGAACTGCACTTATCGGCAAATTGAGGGGCGCCGGATCGATGCACGCGGGGCCAAGCAGACTGGCGTAAGTGTGAGCTGGAGGAAGACGCATCATTTGCCGAACTTTTGAGTTTAGGAGTCTCAAAGTCCGAGACGGCAAGCTACGTTAGCAAAATTACTAACAGTGAGCTTGTTGACTTTCCTGACGGCGTTCAGGAACTAGGAGGTCCTAGTCCCAAGATGTGTACCCAATTACGCTAGTCACTCGCCGCCAGGCGCGAAGGCTTTCTAGACATGCGCCACTTCTACTTGGTCCAGTGACCGCCCTCTTGTTTCTCTGCCGCCAAAGCGCCGGCACTGCCGGCGCTTTGGCGTCTTATCTGCTACTCGAAAGTGCTGACATCCATGTTCGATTGATGCCTATACACCATGGCCTCAGCATCATCGAAGTCACATTCAACGCCGGGGACTTCAGCGTACCCAAGCACTAGTGCAGCGAGGCATCTCTTACGTCCATCTACAACGTCGAAGCGCCCTGCAGTTACTGCAGGGCGCAGAAGGACGGGAAATAGCATGCCGTTGACGCGAATAGTAGGCAATCACCTAAACCGGTGACAGGCAGCGGCCAGCAAGGATGCCAACCCAGAGTGCGAGACGGGAAAACCAAGCACTCATTCCACGCCACGTATCAATGACCGCAGAGAGTTCTGTCGTCGAATTTGGGGCAGCTTGCCGGTAGCGCTCTGAAAAAGAGGCAACTTGTTGGAGGCCTATCGACGTTGGGGCATTTGTCGGTGCCAGTTGGGGCATATGCTGGCTGCCAGTGGGGCGATTCAGTGTCGGCAATCACCGGCGCCGTCCGGCGGTAACGCTGCAGCACGGCCGGATTGGGCGGCGTCAGACCGGCCGGGCTGGCCTTTCAGTACACATATAGGGGAGCCCGCAGAATTCGGAAAAAATCGTACGCTAAGGTTTTCCGGGCAACCGTAGCGGCCTGAACTTCCCGTCCTCCAGCCTGCGGCTCTGCCGCCAGACGTAATCGCCGGTCAGGTTGATGTGTTCCCAGCCCAGCGGCGACAGGTATTGCAGCAACTCACCGTTCACCGGCTTGCCGACCTCGACCAACCCCTGAGTGGCGCGCTCCAGGTACACCGTGTTCCACAACACAATGGCGGCCGTCACCAGGTTCAGGCCGCTGGCCCGGTAGCGCTGCTGCTCGAAGCTCCGATCCCTGATCTCGCCGAGGCGGTTAAAGAACACCGCCCTGGCCAGGGAGTTGCGCGCTTCACCCTTGTTCAGTCCAGCATGCACGCGGCGGCGCAGTTCGACGCTTTGCAGCCAGTCGAGGATGAACAGGGTGCGTTCGATCCGGCCCAGCTCGCGCAGGGCCACGGCAAGGCCATTCTGGCGTGGATAGCTGCCGAGCTTTCGCAGCATCAGCGAGGCAGTGACGGTGCCCTGCTTGATCGAGCTGGCGAGGCGCAGGATGTCGTCCCAATGGGCGCGGACGTGCTTGATGTTCAGGGTGCCACCAACCATTGGGCGCAATGTCGGGTAGTCCTGGACGCTATTCGGCACATACAGCTTGGTTTCGCCGAGGTCGCGGATGCGCGGTGCGAAGCGGAAGCCCAGCAGGTGCATCAGGGCGAAGACGTGATCGGTGAAACCGGCCGTGTCGGTGTAGTGCTCCTCGATCCCCAAGTCGGACTCGTGGTACAGCAGGCCGTCGAGCACATAGGTGGAGTCACGCACGCCGACATTCACCACGCGGGTGCTGAACGGTGCGTACTGGTCGGAGATATGGGTGTAGAACAGTCGCCCCGGCTCGCTGCCGTACTTCGGGTTGACGTGCCCGGTGCTTTCGCCCCGGCCGCCCGCCCGGAAGCGCTGGCCATCGGAGGATGAGGTGGTGCCGTCGCCCCAGTGGGCGGCGAAGGCATGGCGGTACTGGTGGTTGACCAGCTCGGCCAGGGCCGCCGAATAGGTTTCGTCGCGGATGTGCCAGGCTTGCAGCCAGGACAGCTTGGCGTAGGTCAGGCCGGGGCTCGACTCGGCCATCTTGGTCAGCCCGAGGTTAATCGCATCGCCCAGGATTGCTGACAGCAGCAATGTCCTGTCTTTGGCCTCGGCACCGTCCTTCAGGTGGGTGAAGTGGCGGCTGAAACCCGTCCAGTCGTCCACATCCATCAGCAGTTCGGTGATCTTGATGCGCGGCAACAGCTGACTGGTCTGGTCGATCAGCGCCTGCGCGGTATTGGGCACCGCAGAATCCAGCGGGGTGATCTTCAGCCCGGACTCGGTGAGGATGGCATCGGGCAGCTCGTTGTCCTTGGCCAGCCGGGTTACGGTGGCCAACTGCTCGTCCAGCAGCTGTAAGCGCTCTTCCAGGTACTGGTCGCTGTTCGGGTTGATCGCCAGGGGCAGGGCCTGTTCCCGCTTGAGCGCGGCGAACTTCTCTGCCGGCAGCAGGTAGTCGTCGAAGTCGCGGAACTGCCGTGAACCCTTGACCCAGATGTCACCGGAGCGCAGGGCGTTCTTCAGCTCGGACAGCGCGCAGATTTCGTAGAAGCGTCGGTCGTGGCCTTCCGGGGTGATCACCAGCGGCTTCCAGCGCGGCTTGATGAAGGCGGTAGGGGCATCCGCCGGCACCTTGCGCAGGTTGTCGGCGTTCATCTCGCGCAGGGTCTGCACGGCCGCCAGCACGCCTTGCGCGGCCGGTGCAGCGCGCAGTTCCAGCACCTCCAGCAGGGCCGGCGTGTAACGGCGCAGGGTGGCGAAGTTCTCGCCGACCAGGTGTAGGTGGTCGAAGCCCTCCGGCCGGGCCAGCAGCTCGGCCTCGCTGACGCTCTCGGTGAATTCGTCCCAGGGAATCACCGCCTCGATGGCGGCGTACGGATCGCTGCCGTTTTCCTTTGCCTCCAGCAGAGCCTGGCCGATCTTCGAGTACAGGCGCACCTTGTCATTGATCGCCTTGCCCTGCTTCTGGAACTGCTGCTGATGCTTGTGCTTCGCGCCGCTGAACAGCTTGACCAGGATGCGGTCGTGCAGATCGACCAACTCATCAATCACAGTCGCGGTGCTCTCCAGCACTACGGCGGCCAGGGTCGCGTAGCGCCGCTGCGGCTCGAACTTGCCAAGGTCTTTGGGCGTCATCTGCCCCCCTTCGCGGGCCAGCTTGAGCAGGCGGTTCTGGTGGATGTGCCGGCCCAGCCCTTCGGGCAAGTCCACCAGCTGAAATGTCTTCAGCCGCTCGATGTGCTTAAGCATGTGCCGAGAGTTGGGTTTCAGCGGTGCCTGGCGCAGCCAGGTCAACCAGGTGATGCTGCTGCCGGCCTTGAGCTTCAGCAGTTCGTCCAGCTTGGCACGGTGCGAGTCCGTGAGTGGTTCGACCAGGGCGCGGTAGACCCGCCGATTAGCCCGCGCAATGGCCTCCGAGCAGGCCCGATCAATTACGCTCAGCGCCGGCAGGATGCGCCGCTTCTGCCGCAGGCTCTCCAGAGCCTGGCTGGCCAGCAGCAAGCCCTTGTCGGTCTGCTGGGCCAACTCGGTCAGCTCGCGCACGAGGTTGCGGAAGTCGGACAGGCCAAACGGGGCCAGTTGCAGGTAGGTGCGCAGTTCATGGGCGTGCTCGCGGCGGGTCACGTCGCGTTCGCCGTACTTCGCCCAACTCGCCGGGTCGGCCTGAACCTGCTTGGCCACCCACAGGATGACCGGCTCGGGCGGCTCGCTGTCGGTGCCCAACGCATAGCCGGGGTAGCGCAGCAGGCTGAGCTGCACCGCGAAGCCTAGGCGGTTGGCGTCGCCGCGCCGCTGGCGGATCAGCGACAGGTCGGAGTCGTTGAAGGTGTAGTAGCGGATCATGTCATCCTGGCTTTCTGGCAACGCAAGCAGGGTGTCCCGCTCCGTGGCCGAGAGGATCAAGCGACGCGGCATGTATCAGTCGTCCGTGCGGAGGTACTGGTAGAGGGTTTCCCGGCTGATGTTGAACTCGCGGGCAAGCTGCGCCTTGGGCTCGCCGGCCGTCGCTCGCTGCCGCAGGGTAGCAGCCTGCTCATCGGACAGGGCTTTCTTGCGGCCTCGGTACGCGCCACGCTGCTTGGCCAAGGCGATACCCTCACGCTGCCGCTCGCGGATCAGGGCGCGCTCGAACTCGGCGAAGGCACCCATCACCGACAGCATGAGGTTGGCCATCGGCGAGTCCTCGCCGGTGAAGACTAGGCCCTCTTTCAGGAATTCGATACGCACGCCGCGCTGGGTCAGCTTCTGCACAAGGCGGCGCAGGTCATCGAGGTTGCGCGCCAGGCGATCCATGCTGTGCACTACCACGGTGTCACCTTCGCGGACGAAGCTCAGCAGCGCTTCGAGCTGGGGGCGCTGAGTGTCCTTGCCCGAGGCCTTGTCGGTGAACACCTTGCTCACCTCGGTCTCCTCCAGCTGGCGTTCCGGGTTCTGGTCGAAGCTGCTGACCCGGACGTAGCCAATGCGATGTCCCTGCACGCCTACTGCTCCGCCGAGAAATGGCGCTCGGGCCAACGCCAACGGCGGATGCGCTCCCACAACACTTTGCCGCCAATCCCAACATCGTTCTTGTCGGGATCGAGATTGAGTAACAATGCCAGTCGAGCGATCGCGCTCTGCATCGGGTACATGTTCCCGTAGCCAGCGATCTTTCGCAGGATTTCATTCTCGCTCTTCTCTAACTCTTCGGGAGTATTGAAGGTGGTGGCATAGTCAGTGATCACTGCTGAAGCGGCATCCAAGGCGCTGTAGGTTTCTCGAAGCACTTCGAGCACTTCATGAGTGAGTGCCCCCAGCTCGACTTGGGTTCCATCCGGCAAGGTGGCGATCCCCTTCTCGAAAAAGATCACCCCGTCACGTAGATAAAGTGCCTGGAGGGCATCTACCCCAACGAACGACGGCGCGTCCTGGTCTACCGCAGGCCTGCCGAGAATGTGGCAATGCAAATGCAGGCTCGCGGCTCGAAGCAAACGCCGCGCCTCGGGAGTTGGTGGATTTATCCAAGGGTCTGCCTGCTCCCGCCGCCAGACAACCGTTCCCCACCACAGCCCGGCGACTACCAACCCTAATCCAACCCATAGAAAGGTCATCAGAACAACTCCGCGTTGAAGGTGAGCAAGGGGGCTAAGTGCACTTTCTGTTCCGTTGCGCCTCAAGCCCTGCTTTTGTCAGGCTGAAATCTATGACCTTTGCGGGCATGTGTCAAAGAATGCGAAAGAAGATGTCGTTTTCAGAAGACGGCTGCACTGAACGTCAGAAGCCGACTGCACTATAGCAGCGGAGGGGTTGGATCCATCAGGCAACGACGGGCTGCTGCCGGCCAATAGCCGACAATGACGACACTGGAAATCCCCGCCTGTGAGCGTCGGCTCAGGGCGGGACAGCGTCATCCAGCTACCTGCGCCACTGACTCAGCCTTGTCCAGCCGGCCGCGCCGCACGAACAGACTGACCAGCCGTTGACGGATCGCCACCTGGAGTTCCGCCAGTTGTTCCGGCGTGATGCGAATTTCACCCGCTCGACGAGCGCAACACCGGCGCCGCCTACGCCAAGAACCGGCGAATCGAACTCAAACTCACGAACCGCTGAGCGCCGCGTCACCGCGCTGCTGCGCCAGCCAGTCGCGCGGGGCGCAGCCCATGCGCACGCGGAAGGCGCGCGCCAGAGCGTTCGGGCTGCCGTAGCCGACGCGGTCGGCCACCACCGCCACCGGCCGCCCCTGCTTGAGCAGGGTGCAACTGACGTTCATCCGCCAGTCGGCCAGATAGTCGCCCGGCGTGACGCCCACCGCGTCCTTGAACGCGGCGGCGAAGCGCGCGCGTGACATGCCCGCCTTCGCCGCCAGCGCCTCGAGCGACCACGCGGTCTGCGGCGCATCGTGCATGGCGGTTATGGCGCGCGCGAGTTTCGGGTCGGCCAGGCCCGCCAGCAGTCCGGTGGCGCCAAGCCGCCCATCCATCAGATAACGCAGCAACTGGATCAGTAGCAACTCGCACAAGCGGTCGATGGCGGCCTGCCGACCGCACTGGTCGCGCTCGGCTTCGGCAAACAGCAACTCTAGCGTCGGCCCGAGGCCGGGCAAGTCCGCCAACGGAATCAGCAGCATCGACGGCAAGGCCATGGCCAACGGATTGCCCGTCGAAGCGCCCAGGTCGACCTCCGCACACAACTGCTCAGCGGTATCGCCGGGGGCGGCGACAAAACGATGCGACGCCACGCGCGGATAAAACAGCAGGCTCGGCTCGGTAACCAGCAGATCTTCATGCACGGGCGAACGCGCCGTAATCGGGCCGCGCCGCACCAGATGGATATAGCCATGCGGCGCCGCGTAATGATGCTGCCCACAGAAGGCGCCGCTGTGAAAAACGCGCGCCGAAAGCGAGTAGTGCCGGAGCAAGCCGGCCAGTCGATCCGCCATTCCACTCTCCATATAAGACGATAGGTTACGTATTTGATACTTTACGTGCCATATCGTACCAAACAAAGGGCGATCATGCCCACGTGCTCTTGCACCTCACCCACTACGGAGATAGACATGACCCAAATCGCCCCCCTGACCATCGACACCGCTGACGCCGCTACCGCTGCCACACTCAAGGCCGTCAAAGCCAAGCTTGGCATGGTGCCGAACCTGTTCGCCACGCTGGCCCACGCGCCGGCGGCGCTCAATGGCTACCTCGGCTTGTCCGAAACGCTGGGCACCGGCCGCCTGAATGCCTCCCAGCGCGAGATCGTTGCGCTCGCTGCCGCTCAAGCCAATCGCTGCCAGTATTGCCTGAGCGCACACACCCTGATCGGCAAAGGTGCCGGACTGTCGGCAGAGGCCATCGCCGCGGCCCGCACCGGCCAGGCGGCCAACGCACTTGACGATGCAATCGCCGGCTTTGCCCGCGCGCTGGTCGAGCAACGCGGCGTGGTGTCGGCCGACGCCATGGCCAACTACCGCCGCGCGGGGCTCGACGACGGCCTGATACTGGAAGTGATCGCCAACGTCGCGCTGAACACGCTCACCAACTACACCAACCACATCGCCGACCCCACGGTGGATTTCCCCGTGGTCGCCGTCTGATCTCCATAGGCATATAAGGAGAACACGATGAAAATCGCACTCACCGGCGCTCTGCTCGCCAGCGCCCTCGTCCTGCCACTGGCCGTCACGGCCGGCGACTAAAGGCCTCGGCCGAGCACTACCGCAAGACCGGCAAGTTCTTGGACGGCGCCACGCTGGTGAAAGAGATCCGCAAGCTCGAAACCAGCGCCATGACCACTGGCAACCCTGTGGTCTGGGGTTCCGATGCGGCCGTGTGGTTCGTGATGGTCAAGGACGCCAAAGGCCGTTTCGCCAGCAACCCCTTGTGGGGCGACGGCTGGGGCTGGGCGCTGTTCAAGGCCGACGCCCCCGCCAAGAATGTCGCCGTCAGCTACGAAGCCGACTGCATGGGCTGCCATGTGCCGGCGGCCAAGACCGACCGCGTATTCATCCAGGGCTATCCGACACTGACCCAGCACTGACTTGCTGCCGGGTTACGCTTCGCGCAGGATGGCACCTCCGTCCTGCGCGAGCCACCCTTTCCGGAAGCGCGCCATGCCGACACTCGACGCCTTTCTGACCGACGTCCGCGCCTGCACGCGCTGCGCACCGCATCTGCCACACGGCGTGCAGCCGGTCTTCCAGTTTCACCCGAGTGCGCCCATCCTCATCGCCGGCCAAGCACCGGGGGCCCGGGTCCATGCCTCAAGCGTGCCCTTCGACGACGCCAGCGGCGCGCGTCTGCGCGCCTGGCTGGGCGTGGACCGCGACACCTTCTACGACCCTACCCGCATCGCCATTCTGCCCATGGGCTTCTGTTATCCGGGCACCGGCAAAAGCGGTGACCTGCCGCTACGCCCGGAGTGCGCCCCCCGCCTGGCGCGAAGCCTTCATGCAGCGTTTCGAGCGCCTGTCGCTGGTCATCGTGCTGGGCAGCTACGCCATGGACTACCACCTCGGTACTGAGGGTCGGCAGGGAATCGTTACGTACAGGGCCAAAAACCACCTAAGCGATTGAAACGCAATGATAATTGCCTTGTCCCGATAGCGCATCTCCCCGTCTATGGGGCCTGTTCAAGGACTTTCGCTGTATAGCTCAGCGGCGCCACTTCCCTATCAAGGTCGAGATGGTAGTCGCCGAAGCGGTTGATGTGGCTGGTCCGAAACGGCGACAGTCCGGCCAGGATCTCGGGCGTCAGTTCAACTCCCTCCTTCCGCATCTCAGCCAAGGTCCGGCTCATGCCTTCTACGTTGTGGAGGATGATCATGTTAGCGACCAGCTGGCTGTACTTGATGATCTTGCGCTGCTCGTGTTGGACGTTCTCAGCAATGATCCCCTGGCTGCCAAAGAACACCCATTTTACGAAGCCGTTGTACTCCTCGCTCTTGTTGGTCGCAGCATGGATCGTTTTCCGAATCTCGTTGTCATCGATGTAGCGCAGCAAGAACAGCGTTCGGACGGCCTTGCCAAGTTCCCGGAAGGCGAAGTACAGCTTGTTCTTCCGGCTGTAGGTGCCCAGCCGGCGCAGGATCGAGGACGCGGTGATCTTCCCCAATCGGATCGAGATCACTACCCGCAGCATGTCGTGGAGATGGGTGGCGATCAGTTGCCAGTCGATGCTGTCTCCGAACAGTGCCTGGATGTTCTTATAGGTCCTGCCAGGTTCAGGCCGGAAGAATGTGAGATCCTTGATGTTTCGTATCCTGGGCATCAGCTGGATGCCCAGCATGTGGGCCAAACCGAAGACCGGATAGCTTTGGGCCTGCGTGTCGCCATGGACGATCTCGGGCTGGATGTCGGACGTGTTGGCCAGCAGGCCATCGAGGATGTAGATGCCCTCGTGCACGCCACAGGGAATGAAGTGGCTGAACAGCGCCACGTATTTGTCGGACACATGGTAGTAGCCGATGCCGCCGTAGCCGCCGTAGCGGATGTGGTACTCCGACAGCAGGTTGTCCTCGTACACGCTCCACTTGGTGCCATCTGCTGACGCGCTCTTGCCGCTGCCCCAATAGCCCGGCAGGTCAAATTTGTTGTAGGTATTGATGACCTCCACGATGGCCTTCTCAAGGACATCTTCGGTCACGTATTTGAGGTTGAGCCAAGCGACCTGGCGACGGCTGAAGCCCTTGATCGACCGCGCCGTCTGCGTCGGACCCAAGTTGCAGCCATAGCAAAACAGCGTGGTGATCACCCGTCGAGGGAGATCTTCAACCTGGCTCTCGGTGCCGGCGATCGGACGGAAGAATCGGTGCAGATCCAGCCATTGGCTGGCGTCGATCAGGACATCGACGATGCTGGACTCCGGGAGCCGTTCGGCGATGAGGCGGTCCACGGTGGCAATGGCGCTTGAGACCTCGGCGCGTTGCCCCTTCCGCAGTACCAGGCGTCCTTCCAGAATGTCCGCATGAACATTCTCGGGGAAACGCTCGTCAACTTCGTCGGCCAAGTCGGTCAGTTGTGCGCGCAACCCGGCCACGAAAGTCGCAGCGTCGGTGGGCAAGCCTGACACCTGGCCATAGGCTTCCAGTTCCTGGGCCAAGGTGGCTTCATCGACCAGCTGCTCGCGGTAGTCGTCAAATCGTTCGCTGCTCGGGATGAAGAGATCTCCCGACTTCAGTTCGTCCTTGACCTGCACCAGCACGGCCAGCTCGAAGTACTTACGGTGCATCCAGCCGGCGCCTGCCGCGCTGGCCCGCTTGCCAAACACGTGCTGACGCCAGAGCTTGGACATCCAATCGAAGTCCTTTTCCGGGTCCAGGCCGAGGGATGCGACCTCGATCAGCTCACGGCGTTGGTTGCGCAGCGACAGCACCGCTGCAATCAACGGCTCCATGCCGGCATCGTGGCTGGTTGCCCGCAAGTTCATCAGCTCCAGCCCATTGAACAGCAGCGGCCTGACCGCGCCGTAGGGTTGCAGCATGAAAGGCAGATAGTTCTTTCCTGCGTATGCCATATGTTCTTCGCATTCGGCCAACAAGGTCGACACTTCCGCTTCCAGACTGTTATCGATGGCATCCACGCGCTGACTATCGCTGCCGTCGAGCTGATAGGCCTGCAGGATTTCCTTGAGCTGGCCGATCAGGAAGTCGGCCCGCTTGGCATGTTCGAGCTGGTAGGCCAGCAGCTTTTGCTGGGCCGTGTTCTCCAGCCCGCGCACCTGCTTGATGAACAGCTCGGCTGCGTCATCCAGCGTCTTGGCATGCTGGGCGCGAATGAAGATGGTGGCCAACGCATAGCGCTTGTCCGGAGCCAGTTCGGCTAACTCGCTGGCGTCATAGGCGCGAGCCATTGCACGGAATTGCTTGAGCTTGGGCACCGGCACATCGATGGGAGGCAGCTGCTCGGCCAACTGCTGCAGCATGCGGATGTGCTGCAGATAGAACCGGACCTCCTTGTTGGTCGGTCGGCCAGGCTCGCGCTTGAGCGATTGCCAGCCAGTAAATCTGGAGCCTTCCGGTGCGCGCAGCAATTCGTCAATGAGCGTGCGCGTGGCAGGCGTCAGCGCGTGACTGATGCTGCGGTAGTAGCCCAGATTGACCCGTTCACGTGCGCCGATGGCGGCCAGCTCCAGGGTGCGGAAGCCTGGCAGTTCGTAGCGGTGGTGCACCAGCTCTTCGAGCAGGACGTTCACGATGTCCGGGATGGTGTGCTTGGTCTGGGCTGCTCCGGTGGCCACCGTGTCCAGCCAGGCCAAGCCTGATTTGTCCAGGGGATGTACCCCGATGAACTGCCGAAGCTGCGGCATATGGCGGCGCTGGCTACCGGAAGCGTCGTAACGTTCGAGCTGGTCGGTGTCCAATACGCGCCCGAGTCGGGCGGCCTTGGCGATGTGCTTCCGGATCCGCTCGGGCACTTCGGCTAACACCGTGAAGTAACCCAGGCGCTGGAAGAGCTTGAGATGAATCAGTACCGCCAGCTGCGGTCCCGGCTGGGTGGTCAGCTGCTTGGCGAATGCAATCTCAGCGGCGGTGGGGGTATAGATCTCCTCCAGTTCCTTGGCGGTGGGATCAGGCTTCAGTCGCGGGTAGGCGGTCTCGTGAAGGGTAGCCATTGGATCCGGAGGTTATGAGGGGATCAATCCCAGTGCCGGCCGTCGTCTGTATTGAGAGACGCTTCCAGGAAACACTGGTGCGTATCGGCCATGCGGTGCATGTCATCGAGCAACGTGGCCAGGATTTCATCCAGATCCCGGTCGGGATCGGTGGGAACAGTCAACTGGTACTCGCTGCTGGCAGTGTTCAGGCGCACAGCCTGGAACGGGGCCAAGCAGATCTCTTCGATCCGGCCTCGGGCCTTGGCCGCGCCGCGGCCCGTGCGGGCAAACGGGGTCAGCACCATGCGCAGGCGCAGCTGCAAGGCCGGTTTGCCCTCGGGCGCCGGCAGTGCCATCGCCGGTACCGGCGCGGTTGGACTGGGCAGGCTTGCTTCAATGCGGTCACGGGCAAAGGGGTCACGCCCGTCCAGATAGCGCATGGCCGACTGCACATCGCGCCAGCCCACGTACTCCATCAGCGCCTTCATGTCCCAGCCTTGGTCGTTGGCCCAGCTGGCAAAGCCGCGGCGCAACGAATGGCTGCTGTGGAGCCCCGCATCGGCAAAGCCGGCACTGGTCAGCAACTCGCGTAGCAGGCGCACCAAGCTGTTGGGATGCAGGCCCTCGGCGCTCACCTGGCCCCATTGGTTAACCGCCCGAAACACCGGCCCTTCGTGCAGGTCGGCCGCCTGCAGCCACACCTGGGTCGCCTCCACCGGGCACAACCGCGACAACGCCGGCACCTTGTAGGTGACGCCGGCGGCCTGGCGGTCGCCCTTGCTGCGCGGCAGGAAACAGGTCATCCCCTGTCCCGGCACCAGCGTGAGATGGGCCACGTCCAGACGCAGCAGTTCATCGCCACGGAAGCCCCGCCAGAATCCGAGCAGCACCAACGCTCGGTCGCGTTGATGGCGCAGCGCCGCCGCTCCGTCGCCCCGGGCATGCGCCGCCGCGATCGCGGCAGCCAACCAGTCATCGAGCTCGACCAGCCGCCGAATCTGCAGCGGCGCGGCTTGCTTGACCTGGCCCGGGTGCAGGGTCTGGATGCCTTTGAGCACCTTGCGCACCAGCGGCGACCGGGTCGGGTCGACAAAGCCGTGGTCGCGGTGCCAAGAGGCAATGGCGGCCAGCCGGTGGCGAAGCGTGCTGGCGGCTAGGGTCTGCGCATACGCGGCCAGGTACCGCGCCACGCTGTCCGGTGTCGCTGGGAGGTGGCCTTGCCATTCAACCTCGAAGTGCCGCAGCGCCGACGCATAGCTGCGCACCGTGTTCTGGCGCGTGGCTGCATCGAGGTAGCGGTCCAGTTCGGTCACTGGCGCGTGGCCTCCACAGCGACCGGCTGCCGCAGGGTCGACAGGATGGTGCATTCAGCCCGCTGCCCACCGTGGCAACTGGCAATCACCCGTTCCAACTCGGTGGCCATGCGCTCCAGGTCGGCCATGCGCGCCCGCACGTCGGTCAGATGGCTGCGTGCCAGCCGGTCCACGTCCCCGCACGAAAGCTCCTCATCGCCGGCCAGCTGCAGCAGGCTGCGGACCTCCTCCAGGCTGAAGCCTAGGTCCCGGCCGCGCGCAATGAAGCGCAGCCGCTCGATGTCGGCCGGGCCATAGACCCGGTAGCCATTGCCCGAGCGCCCCGGGCGCGGCAACAGGCCGATCCGCTCGTAATAGCGGATCGTCTCCAGGTGGCATCCACTGGCGTCGGCAGCCTCACTGATTTTCATTCGTAGTACGCTTGACTCCGTAGTAGCTACGGACTTTACACTCACCTGCTGTGTCATGCCAGCGACCCGCCCGGGCCCGGCTTCCCTGCGACTGGAGATGTTCCGATGAGTGATTGCGGCTGCCACCACGAGGCCAAGAATGCGCAGGAGCGGCGCGTCCTCTGGATCGCCCTAGCGTTGAACGCGGCGATGGCCGTGATCGGCGGCATCGCCGGCTGGATTGCCCATTCCACTGGCCTGCTGGCCGACGCTCTGGACATGCTGTCCGATGCCACCGCCTATGCCATTGGCCTGGTCGCTATCGGGCGCACGGCGCGCTTCAAGGCCAATGCCGCTTGGGTCAGCGGCAGCGTGCTGCTTGTGCTGGGTGTGGGCGTGTTGGTTGAGGTGGGCCGCCGGGTGATGTACGGCGCCGAGCCGGTCAGCGGCTGGATGATTGGCACCGCCCTGCTGTCGCTGGCGGTCAATATGGCGGTGCTGCGCATGCTGGCACCGCTAAAGTCCGGCGAAGTGCATCTGCGAGCGACGTGGCTGTTCACGCGGGCCGATGTGGTCGCCAATGTTGGGGTGATCCTGGCCGGTCTGTTGGTGTGGTGGCTGGCCAGCCCGTACCCGGATTTCGTGATCGGCGCCCTGATCGGCCTGTATGTGATCAAGGAAGCCTTCGAGATTTTAGGTGATGCCCGCCGGGCAGGTGCCGACGCGCGCAAGACGGCTGCATGACCAGGCTTGGCCGACTGAGCTCGGACTCTGGCGGCTGCGCTTGAACCCGGCACTGTCACGTGGCGCAGCTGGCCCCCGACCTAATCCGTCGCAGCTCAATCTGCGTGACCGTGCGGAAGCTCAGGCAAAACGTTAACTTTCTGTTCTTCGGATGCCGGATTCCGTCAATTTCCCGCGCCAGCTTTTGCCTGGCCACCTGACTCGCAGAGGCCACTCGAGCCCGCGAGATTGATGAATAAGCGTCAGCTTGCTGATGAGCGGGACCCAAGGTATCTTTCCGGCCTCAAATGTATCAGTCCTAGCCACACGTGCCTTCCATTGTCATCCATGCCAAGCGCTACGCTCTGGCACTGCTGCTCGCAGTGATGATCATCGTGCCTGTCGTTGATGCTTCGGTCTGCTTCTCTGAGGAGCAGTCACACCAGGAAGTGGCAGGGCCAGGCGATGGCCACCCCGATAAGGCGCATGCCGCTTGTGGTCACGGTCACTGCCACCACAGCAGCACTTTTGTGGCGTCCAACGGTTTCACCAGTGCCGAAGCCGCAAGAAATGAAGGCGGGCACACGTTCTACGAACAGCCCATGACGTCCCACATCCCGGACACGCTGATTAGACCTCCCAGGCTTTGATCGCATAACAGGCGCAACGCGCCTGTCAGTCCTTCTGCGATCACCTTTGTGTAGGTCTTTCCATGAACACATCTTGTTGCTGGGCGCTCCGTGCGCTCGGCCGACGCGTGGCTGCACGTGCAGTCGCCGGCCAGTACTGCGCCGCCTTGAAGAAGGCGACCTGAATGCCCTTCTCAACATCTACCAATCTCCGAACTGCACGCGATCGAGCGGCACTACTGATGGCAACCTCCGTGCTTGCCATCGGCGCATCTCTTGGTGTGCGCGATTTTGGGCCTGTCGACGAACCGAGATTTGCCTTGGTTGCCACCCAAATGGTGGCAACCGGAAGCTCGCTGTTCCCGCGTCGGGGAGCGGAGCTGCAACCAGACAAGCGTCTCTTCATGTGGATCTCGGCTGCACTGCTGTCACTGACCCAAAACCTGCGGACCGCGGTCCTGGCCCCTTCGCTGGTGTCAGGCGTTGCATATGTGTGGATGGCTTTCCATCTAGGAACGCGCAATGGCGGCCGTGTGCGCTAGGGGCGCGCGCGGTGGTCAATAAAAAGGAATCACCAATGCATTACGTGAAAACAGAATTCAACCGAGGCAGTTCGCGCGGGGGCCTAGGCTCAGATCCACTGGGCCGTCTTGGCAAGCCCATCTGCGGCCCGCAGCTGGGCGTCAACACGTTGATTATCATCGTGGCGATGTACTTCACGTTCTTTCTCAACAGCGCGTTCTTCGCAGAAGTAATTGCGAAGAGTGGTGCGGACGGAGCAGCTCGTGCGCTACTTGTTATCTCTACGGGAGCGATCCTCACTGCCTTGAATGTGCTCATTCTCGGATTGCTATGCGTTCGATGGACGGTGAAGCCGGTTCTTGCATTGCTTCTCGTCGTGTCCGCTACTGCTGCCTACTATTCAGACAATTACAGCGTCTACTTCGACGCCAGCATGGTACGAAATGTGCTGAAGACCGACGGCGCTGAAGCCGGAGAGTTGCTGACCTGGGGCTTCTTTCTTGCGGTACTAATTAAAGGCGTCGTGCCAGCTATCGCGGTATGCATGGTAAGGCTCCAACGTTCTTCCAATGTGACGCGGGCGATACTTGCAAGAGTGCTTCTACTTGGCATGGCGGTTGTTGTAATCGTTGGCGCGGCAATTGCGTCATTCGACGACCTCTCATCACTCATACGCAATCACAAGCAAGTCAGATACCTTGCAAACCCTGGAAACTACATCGCTTCCATTGCGAAGGTTGTGCGAGAAGACACCCGTGCGGAGCGCGGTCCGATCCAAGTGGTTGGCCCCGATGCCATGATGACGCCTCATCCGCCAGGCGCGAAGCCCCACTTCTTGGTCATCGTTGTAGGTGAGACGGTTCGTGCGCAGAACTGGGGTTTGAATGGATACGGCAGACAGACAACGCCACAGTTGGCAGCGTTGGACGTCGTCAATTTCTCAGACGTGACCGCCTGCGGGTCAAACACCGAAGTGTCGGTGCCCTGTATGTTCTCTGCGTACGGGAGGCGAGACTACGATCGAGACAAGATCAAAGGTTCGGAGTCGCTTCTGCATGTTTTGGAGCGTGCCGGGGTCAGGACCCTATGGCGTGACAACCAGACTGGATGCAAGGGCGTCTGCTCTGATCTGGCATTTGAATCCTATCGCGTGCCGGTCAAGGATGTTCTGTGCGACGACCAAGCATGCCGTGACGAGATTATGCTGCAAGGTCTGCATGACTCGATCGAGGACAACCCTGGTGATGTCGTTGTCGTTCTACATCAGCTGGGGAACCACGGACCCAGCTACTTCAAGCGATACCCGGAAGATCTGACGAAATTTACTCCCGACTGCCGAAACGCAGACTTGGGCAAGTGCACACGCGGTGAAATCGTCAATGCGTATGACAACGCGGTCCTTGCGACAGATGACTTCCTTGCAAAGACAATTCGCATGCTTGAACAGGACAAGAGTCACGATACCGGGCTGATCTATGTCTCCGACCACGGCGAGTCATTAGGGGAGGCGAACGTCTATCTTCACGGGCTCCCCTACGCTATCGCCCCTGATACTCAGATCAAGGTGCCGATGGTGATGTGGATGTCTGATGGTATGAAGAGCAGCAACAACCTGGACCTTCAATGTGTCCGGGACCGATCAAAGCAGCCGTCCAGCCACGACAACCTCTTCCATTCTGTGCTTGGCCTGATGCAGGTTAGGACGACGGTGCTAGACGAGAGCCTAAATCTGTTCTCAGGCTGTACCAGCAACGCCGGTCACAGCCTATAGCCGACCACGGCGAGTATCGCTGTTGGAAGACCCGTGAGCGTCTCTTGGGCCCAAAAGAAGGAAACATCGAAGTGGCAGATATGTACGGTCATCGTCCGCGGAGCATTGCGCGCGTCTTTGAGGCGCTTCGCTGGTCTCTCCAGGGGCTGAGATCAGCTTGGCTGCATGAATCGTCGTTTCGGTTGGAAGTTGTTATGGCCGCGGTGGCATTACCTACAGCTATCTTTTTCGGCAACTCAGGGGTAGAGCGAGTGCTTCTCATGGGGAGCGTACTGTTCGTTTTGGCATTCGAGCTGCTGAACTCCGCTATCGAGGCAGTGATCGAACGGTATGGCCCAGAAATCCATGAGCTGGCTGGTCGTGCGAAGGACATGGGGTCGGCTGCGGTGTTCGTGGCTCTTTGCAATGTCGCCCTCACATGGGCCGTTATCCTTGTGGGTTGATTCCCTGGGTCCCGACCTGAACGGGGCTAGGGTGCGTTCAAGCACAGCCACCGTAGTGTTTTTATGTAATTGTATCCGTCCAAAAGAGGTTGCTAACCTTTCCCAATGCGTCGCTCTCTGCCTGCTATTCGTATATACCTGATGCTGCTGCTTTTGGCGGCGTTCGTGGTCGTGCCTGTGGCCGAGGCATTGGCGTGCGCGCAAGAAGCGACGGTCAGCGTGGGCGATGTGCACGCCTTGCAAAGTGATTCAGACTCCGAGTCGAGCAAGAGCAAGGATTCGTCCAGTGCCGATGCCTGTGGCCATGGGCATTGCCACCATTCAACGGCAAGCCTCCCAGCTGCCGGTCACGACGATCTGTTCGCCGATGGCCGGATTTCGCTGCACAGTACCGAGCACGGGGACGTCTACGCCCTCCGACTCGACGGACCCATGCGCCCCCCCCGTATCTGATCTGGCTCTGCCCCGCATTTGCGGGTAGTTCGCTCAGATAATTTACGGGAGTTTTTATGTCGATTTTGACGGGTCGGTCGCTTTCAGCGACCGGGTTGGCTGTCGCTGTTCTGCTGGCGTTGGTGCCAACCGGGCATGTAGCTGCTCAAACTGCACCATCTTACGAATCGTTGCTTTCTCGCTTGAACCAGATGCCTGCGACGGTCCAAGGCGTCGCGCTGGCTGAGGCAGCCGAGGCGCGGGTACAACAGGCTCGGGCACTGCCCAATCCGACGGTCTCCATCGAAGCGGAGAACGCCTACGGCACTGGTCCCTACAAAGGTTTCTCAAACGCTGACAGCATTGTCACCCTCTCCCAGCCGCTGGAGATTTGGGGTCAACGAGGGGCCCGAGTGCGCGCCGCGCGTGCGGAGGCTGGGGCTGCAGGCTTGCGGGGTGATCTGATGCGCAGTGACGCAGCGGGTCGCCTGGCTGCGACATACGCCGAAGCAGAGGCTGCGCTGCGCCGATATGAGTTGGCCAGCGAGGCATTGGCCTTGATTGAACAGGACGCCAAGGCGGTAGCTGCGATGGTCAGCGAGGGACGTGAGCCCAACCTGCGCGGTGTGCAGGCACGGAGCGAGGTCGCCAATGCAAAGGCCAGCCTAGATGAGGCCGAGGCCTACCGGGATGCGGCGCTTGCTCGCCTAGCCGGGGTGTCCTTAGTGGACAGCCCGCTGACCGACATCGGCGAAAGCCTGCTTGACCGAGTGCCCTCTCACCCAATTGACAATGAGGCCGCCCCGCTTGCCGTTCGTATCGCCCAAGCCGAAGCGGACGCCTCCGGCCGCCTTATCGATGTTGAGCGCAAGCGTGCGTTGCCACAACTGAGTGCATCCGTGGCTCAGACGCGCTTCCGCCAAGCGGGCGACCAAGCTTACAACGTGGGCATCAGCCTTTCGATCCCCCTATTCGATCGTAACCGCGGTGCGATCCAGGCGGCCTATGCGGAACAACGTGCTGCCGAAGCGGTTCTGGAGGCTCAGAGGCGTGACAGTGAGGCGGCCCGTTTGGGAGCGGTAGCGAGTCTCAAGGCATCCAACAGCCGCGCACGAGCAGCGGATGAAAGCGTACAGGCCGCAGATGAAGCCTATCGGCTGGCCCGCATCGGATTTGAGGCAGGTCGTATATCGCAATTGGAGCTGCGCAGCACGCGATCAACCCTGATCGCTGCGCGTGGCAGTGCTGTGGATGCCCGTCTTAGCCGGGTGGCAGCAGAAATCGACCTCGCCCGCCTTGAAGGGCGCGCACCGTTTGTGGAGGCAAAATGAACAAGTACGGAAACAAGACGCTCATCGGAGCGACGCTGCTGGCTACCTTGATGATGACCGGCGCGCTGACCTCATGCAGTGGCGGGGCGCAGGAGGATGCCAAATCCACCGGTACGGAGGCAGAAAAGCCGGCTGGAAAGGATGATGGTCACGACGATCACGCAGCTGACGCAAAGCCGGGCTCCGCCGAGGCGCACAGTGAAGGTGATGGTGATGGCGAACATGGCGAAGAGGAGTCCGAGGAAGGTGTAGTCAAGCTGACGCCTGACCAGATCAAGGCATCTGGCATCGGCGTGGTGGCTGTCGGCCGCGGCGGTGGCGCATCGACCCGCCTTGCAGGTCGCGTCGAGCCGGCCATCGGGGGGCGTGCTGCCATCGCCTCAACGGTCACCGGCCGCGTTGAGCGCGTGCTTGTTGCGCCGGGTACAGCCGTCAAGAGCAACCAGCCCCTGGTGATCATTGTCAGTGGAGAAGCTGCGACCTTCAAAGCCGCCGCCACTGCCGCTGCGGCGGAGGCCGAAGCCATTCGCCTGGCCTACGGCCGCGACAAGTCTCTTGTCGAGCAGGGCGTAGTGGCTCGCCAGGAGCTGGAGGCCTCGCGCGCGCGCTCTTTGGCCGCTGATGCCGCCGCTAGTGCTGCACGTGCACAGGTAGCGGCCAGTGGATCTCCGGACAGTTCCGGCCGGGTGACAATCTCCAGTCCTGTCGCTGGCGTGGTTGGCAACGTCCAAGTGACGCCCGGTGGTGTCGTCTCAGCTGGAACGCTTGTTGCGGAGGTTTCCAATCCGGACATGAATGAACTCGTATTCACTGCACCGCCAGCACTGGCCACTCTCGCGGTGCCCGGAATGAAGCTGGAAGTGACTGGCCCGGGCGGAAGCTTCGAAGCTGAGGTGATTGCCGCCGCTGCGAATGTGATGCAGCAGGGAGGCACCGCGACCATTCGCGCCAAACCAATTTCGGAGAAGTTGCCACCGGCCGGCTCCCCCGTTTCGGCCGTCATCATCGCCGATAGTGCCGCTGAAGGTATGAGTGTGCCGGCGGAAGCGGTCCAAAGCGTTGATGGCAGAAGTGTTGTCTTCGTTGCCGTCCAGGGTGGTTTCCAGGCTACGCCGGTACTCGCTGGTCGTCGTGCAGGTAATCGAATCGAAATCCTTAACGGCCTGACAGGTAGTGAGCGCCTCGTAGGCGCCAATGCCTTCCTGCTCAAAGCCGAACTGGCCAAGGGCGAAGCCGAGCACGGCCACTAAGGGAACTCATACACCATGTTCAAGATCATCATTGAAGCAGCGGTCAAGTTCCGTTGGCTCGTGGTGTTTCTGGCTGCTTCGATTGCCTGCTTTGGCTTGTTCCAACTGAGCAAGCTGCCAGTCGATGCTGTACCAGATATCACCAACCGCCAGGTTCAGATCAATACCATCGCACCTGCCCTTACTCCGGAGCAGATTGAACGCCAGGTCACCTATCCTCTGGAGACGGCCTTGGCCGGCATCCCAGGTCTGAACACCACTCGCTCCCTATCACGCAATGGCTTCTCTCAGGTCACCGCGATCTTCACTGATCAGACCGACATCTATTTCGCCCGCCAGCAGGTGGCAGAGCGGATGCGGGAGGCTGCCGGAGATCTGCCCGAGGGCGTGTCCCCCATGCTCTCCCCGGTTACAACCGGGCTGGGCGAGGTTCTCATGTGGACGGTGGACTTCAAGCCATTCGACCCCAAGAAGCTGGCCAAGCCCGGCCAGGCTGGCTGGCAAGAGGGTGAGGTCTACCTGACACCAGAGGGCGATCGTCTTGGAACCGCCCAGGAGCGCGCAACGTACCTGCGTACTGTCCAGGACTGGATCATCGCACCACAGATGCGCTCCAGCCCCGGCCTGGCCGGTGTTGATACGGTGGGTGGGTACGTCAAGGAATACGGCATCTACCCCGACAGCGCTCGACTGGCGGCATACAACTTGGGTCTGGCCGATCTGGTCCAAGCACTGGAACGCTCCAACGTCCAGGCTGGCGCGGGTTTCGTCCAGCGTGCGGGCGAAGGCCTGGTCGTTAGGGCAGACGGCCTTGCCCTGACGACCGACGACTTGGCTCAGTCGCCGGTGGCCACCAAGGACGGTGTGGTCATCCGGGTGGCCGATGTTGCCGAGGTCGGTATGGGGCGCGCCCCACGGCTTGGTGCAGCTAGCCGAAATGGTCATGAGGCGGTACTGGGCACGGCACTGATGATCGCCGGCGGCAACAGCCGCACCGTCGCTCAAGCTGCAGCTGAGCGCCTGGCACAGGTCAATGAATCTCTGCCCGCCGATATCTTCGCAGAGCCAGTGCTGGACCGTAGTGTGCTGGTTAACTCCACTGTCAAGACTGTCGCCAAGAACCTGACCGAAGGTGCCCTGCTGGTCGTAGTTGTGCTGTTCCTGCTCCTGGGCAACCTGCGTGCGGCAGCCATCACCGCATTGGTCATTCCGCTGTCGTTCCTGTTCGCTGTTATCGGCATGAACAAGTTCGGTATCAGCGGCAACCTGATGAGCTTGGGTGCGCTGGACTTCGGAATCCTTGTAGATGGCGCGGTAATTGTGATCGAGTCCACCCTGCTGATGCTTGGCAAGCGGCGTGCCGAACTTGGCCGACCCCTCAATGCCATGGAGCGACTGCGTGTAGCCGCCGACTCGGCGAGGAAGATGGCGCGTCCTGCAGCCTTCGGTCAGGTGATCATCCTGTTGGTGTTCGCACCGATCCTTACCTTGGAAGGTGTGGAAGGCAAGACGTTCCACCCGATGGCCGCCACCTTCATGCTCGCCCTCGTTGGCGCATTCATCTTCTCCTTTACCTTCGTACCGGCGATGGCTGCCCTGCTGGTCAGGGAGCCCAAGCTCCACGCGAAGAAGGAAGGACACGAGGGCGACCAGGACGAAGAACATGAGACAGCCATCATCCGCGTCCTGCGCGGCCGCATCGAACCGGTGATCCAAGCGGCGATTCGTAGGCCCAAGGCAGTGTTCGCTGGCGCCCTCGTGATGCTCGCAATGGGCGTGGTCGGCTTTACGATGCTGGGTCGAGAATTCATGCCAACGCTTGATGAGGGAAACCTCGCTATGCAGGCGTTGCGTGTGCCATCTACGTCGCTTGAGCAATCGTTGGCTATGCAGTTGGCGCTGGAGAAGGCCATTGCTGCTGAACCAGAGGTTGTGACGGTCTTCTCGAGGACCGGTACTGCTGAAGCAGCTATCGACCCCATGCCGACCAACATCTCCGACAGTGTGATCGTACTTAAGCCGAGAAAGGAGTGGCCAGACTCTTCCCTGAGCAAGGAGGATCTGATTGCAAGGTTTGAGACGATCGCCGCCTCGCAGATAGGCAACAGCTTTGAATTCAGCCAGCCCATCGAGCTGCGCTTCAATGAGCTGATCTCAGGTGTACGTACGGACCTAGCCGTCATGATTTACGGCGATAACTTCGAGCAACTGCAAGCTGTTGCTGACCAGGTCGCGCTGAAGCTGAGAAATACTCAGGGCGCAGCGGATGTCCGTGTTGAACAGATTTCCGGCCTGCCCACGCTCAATGTGGCAATCGATCATCTTGCAGCTGCGCAGTATGGCCTCACGGCGGCGGACGTGAGCGACGCACTTTCGACCGGTATTGGCGGCGCTGCGGCAGGCAAGATCTTCGAGGGCGACCGCCGGTTCGATGTTGTGGTGCGCCTCGGCGACGATGCACGCAATGACCCCGATCAGCTCGCATCGCTGCCGATTGCAACCCCAACTGGGGGCATCGTGCCGCTCTCCTCTGTCGCACGCATTGAGATCAGCGAGGGGCCGAACCAGATCAGTCGAAACAACGGGAGCCGTCGTGTCGTGGTGCAGGCTAATGTTCGCGGTCGTGACCTGGGCGGGTTTGTCGGAGAGGCCCAAGCTGCGGTGAAGGACGTGAAGCTTCCACCAGGCGCCCACATGACGTGGGGCGGTCAGTTCGAGAACTTGCAGCGGGCGGAAAGGCGACTCATGACAGTTGTGCCGATTGTCTTCCTGCTAATCGGAAGTCTTCTGTTCATGGCATTGGGCAGTGCGAAGGAGGCGAGTCTGGTGTTCACCTGCGTCCCGCTTGCCCTGGTTGGCGGAATTCTCGCATTGCTGGTGCGTGGTATGCCGTTCTCGGTATCTGCCGCTGTCGGATTCATCGCGGTATCGGGTGTTGCGACGCTGAACGGATTGGTGCTCATGCAAGCCATCAGAGAGAGGCTTGATGCCGGTGACAGTCCATTGATCGCTGCAATGAACGGTGCCGGCAGCCGAATTCGAGCTGTGGTGACCACGGCGCTGGTGGCGATCGTCGGCTTCATTCCGATGGCTATTGCGAGTGGATCTGGTGCTGAGGTGCAGAAGCCTCTCGCCACGGTGGTCATTGGCGGCCTGTTGACCGCAACAGTACTGACACTTCTTGTGCTGCCGACATTTGCGGGGCGCCTGGCCAAGCCAGATCCCAAAGGGCAACCGGGAAATGTTCCCTGATTGATGGAGTGTTTGTGTCCGGCAGCGTATCTGCCTGCCGGACTTCCCGATCCATTCTTATGACGTTGGAGGGAACACATGAACCTGACCACAGAAGTCGAATTGCCGGTCGTACTCCCAGGCGTTTCTCGCGACGATAACTGCGTCCAAAGGCTGGTGGACGGGCTTCAGGAAATGGACGGAATATCACGCGTGCACGTGCGCGGTGGTAGCGATGGGGCTTGCGGAACACTTTGCATTCATTACGCGCCCGAGCTCATCTCGCTTCAACGAGTGCGAGAGGTGGCGTCGTCCATGGGTGTCAAGCTGGGTGAGCGGTATGGTCACCTCTCCTTGGAACTGGGTTCAGCAGTTCACGCCCGGAAAGCACGAACAATTGCAGGCCAACTACAGGCTTTGCCGGGGGTCATTGAAGCCACCACCAGCCCGACTGGCGGCGTGAGCCTCGAATACGATCAAACCAAGACAAGCGAGACGGAGCTGAGAGCAGAGCTCCACGCGCTGGGTGTAGGGCAAGGCGCATCCGGTCCGAAGGAAGACTTGAAAGATCAGCACGAAGGTCACGAACACAAGGACGGACAAGACCATGGTCATTCCCACGGAGGCGTATTGGGTGGCAATAGCGAGCTGATCTTCTCACTTGCCTGTGGCCTGCTCCTGATCTTGGGATTTGCGATTGAAAAGCTCGGCTTGCTCCAAACGCCATGGATTCCTACCGCATTTTACGTAGCTGCCTACCTCTTTGGCGGCTGGTTCACGCTTGGCGAAGCGATTGAGAACGTCAAGCTGAAGCGTTTTGAAATCGATACTCTGATGCTGGTTGCAGCGGTAGGTGCGGCAGCGCTGGGCGCATGGGCCGAAGGCGCCTTGCTTCTGTTCCTCTTCAGTCTAGGTCATGCCCTTGAACACTACGCGATGGGCCGGGCTAAGCGCGCGATTGAAGCTCTTGCAAAGCTTGCCCCAGAAACCGCCAGGGTGCTGAGGGATGGGCAGGTCGTGGAAGTCAAGGTTGAATCGTTGATACCTGGAGATGTGGTGGTTGTTCGTCCCAATGATCGGATGCCGGCAGACGGATTCGTCGTCAAAGGCACTAGCAGCGTTGACCAAGCCCCTGTCACCGGGGAAAGCATTCCGGTAGATAAGTTGCAAGTCACTGACCCTGCTCAGGCACGGGGTCGGCCTGATTCGGTGGGAATGGAGTCCCGCGTCTTCGCCGGCACTATCAATGGCTCCGGCGTCCTAGAGGTCGAAGTCACGCGTCGATCAGGCGAATCGGCACTGGCCCGCGTAGTCAAGATGGTGAGCGAAGCCGAAACCAGGAAATCGCCAACGCAGCGCTTCACAGACAAGTTTGAGAGGGTATTCGTTCCCGCTGTTCTGATCTTGGCCGTGCTGTTACTTTTCTCATGGATCGTGATCGATGAGCCATTCCGCGACAGCTTCTATCGAGCGATGGCGGTACTTGTAGCGGCAAGCCCTTGCGCACTGGCAATCGCGACTCCAAGCGCGGTTCTAGCGGGAATTGCGCGAGCTGCGCGAGGTGGCGTACTCATCAAGGGTGGCGCACCACTGGAGGAGCTGGGCATGGTCCGTGCCATCGCGTTCGACAAGACTGGAACGCTCACTGAAGGCAAGCCGCGAATTACCGACATCAAAGTGATGCAGGGAACGACAGAGCAGGAACTGCTTCACGTTGCCGTCGCCGTCGAGGCTTTAAGTGACCACCCTTTGGCCGCAGCTATCGTTCGAGATGGTAATACTCGCCTGGGCGATGGACCGGTCATGGTAGCGACAGACCTCGCTAACTTCGCTGGAAGAGGCGTTCAGGCGAAGGTGAACGGCATTGACGTGTGGATAGGAAAGGCAGAAATGTTCGGTAACGACGGCATTGGCGCTCTATCCGCGGGTGCGGAGTCTGCCATTGAGGAGCTCCGTAACGCCGGCAGAACCACGATGGCCGTTCGCCTAGGTGATCGCGACCTAGGTGTCATCGGCCTTATGGATACGCCCCGGCCAGAGGCGCGTGAAGCCCTGGACAAGCTAAGGCGCTTGGGCATCCAACGAATGATCATGATCTCTGGCGACCACCAGACTGTAGCTCAAGCCGTGGCAACGGACGTGGGTCTAAACGAGGCATGGGGAAATCTCATGCCTGACGACAAGGTGAAGGCAATACGTCAGTTGAAGGAGACGGAGCGAGTGGCAATGGTCGGCGACGGTGTGAATGACGCACCCGCAATGGCTAGTGCCAGCGTCGGAATTGCAATGGGTGCCGCCTCTTCGGACGTAGCGCTGGAGACTGCCGACGTCGCGCTTATGTCTGAGGATTTGAGACAGGTTGCATTCTCTGTAGCGCTTAGTCGACGCACGAAACGGGTGATCCGTCAGAACGTGTATGTGAGCCTGGGCGTCGTAGCGTTGTTGGTTCCTGCGACCATCCTAGGTCTTGGCATTGGACCGGCTGTGGCAGTGCATGAAGGTTCAACCTTGTTGGTTGTATTCAATGCGCTGAGGCTCCTTGGCTTCCGTCAGTCGTGACATGCGAATTCTAGTGATTGAGCGCGATCGAGAAGTCGCTTTGAAGATTCTGGCCTACTTCGAGGCCCGAGGGCATCAGCTTGATACCATCGGGGACGGCATCGCCGGCCTTCACTTTGCGGCGTCCAATGGTTACGACGCAGTCATTCTTGATTGGATGCTTCCTCGCATGGAAGGCCCGGAGGTTCTGAGAAGGCTGCGGTTGAATCACGGTGTTTCAGTTCCCGTTGTGATGTTGGCTGCAAAGGTTGCGCTCTCGGACAAAATCATCGCTTTCCGCTCCGGTGCAGATGACTATGTGACCAAGCCTTTTGAGCTCCCGGAGCTCGAAGTTCGCCTAGAGGCGTTGGTTTCCCGTACGGAGGGACGCGTAACAAGGAGGCGGCTGCTGATCGGAGAGCTCACGTTGGACCTGAGTACGTTGGAGGCCACACGGGCTGGAAAACGACTGCATCTGTACCCAGCTTGCAGGAAGCTCCTTGAAGCGCTGATGCGGGCAAGTCCTGCCGCTGTGACCAGGCGGCAGCTTGAGCACACTCTCTGGGGTGACGACCTGCCCGACGGGGATCTTCTGCGATCACAGATGTCCAGCCTGCGGCGAAGCATTGATGGTCCGTTTGAGGAAAAGATGATCCAGACGCTGCCGCGGGTTGGGTATCGACTGATACCGCCATCAAGGCCTATGCCCCCCCCCGGGGAAGGGAGGCCCTATGACGGTGAGGCGTAGACATGGCTGCAGAGCCGTCAGTGCAGACCTTGAGCGCCTGACTATTTGGCCACGTATTCTGATCAGAGTATGACCATGTGGAAGCCAGCCGCACTCCCAATTGGCGCGTTCTTGGCCGCAGCGATTTGGGGCGCAGCGGCCATGGTGCCCTTCGCGCCGGCATCAGAAGAGATGATGTTTTGGATACCGGTGTCGATTGCGCTAACGAGTGCGGCTGCTGCATTGGTAGTTGCGATGATGCAAGACATCATTCTGGTCGCGGTAAAGAGATGGCCACTGTTCGTGAAATTCTATCCAACCCTCTGCTTGGAGCCACTCCCCTTTGCATTCCTTCCAATCGTGCTGTCACTCGCCGGAATTGCGGAGTTCGGTCCAGCGATGCTGAGTGCAGCTCTATTGCTGATCGGCTTCTCGTTTGCGGAGACTCTCTTCGCCGCCGCCCTCCACAGAGCCCGGGCGACGCCGACCGCGGTTGTGATCTCGACGCAGTGCGCTGCTCTGGTGTTTGCAGTTTACATGTACAAGAAAGGCATCCAAGCGAACGTCAGTGACATCAGTTGGCCGTGGTTCGCATCGTCTGTCACTGCCATGAGTCTATTCTCCTTCCTAGTCGGAAGGTATTGGGCCAACCTGCTTCGTGATGCTGAGGTGGGGTTCTCTCCCTTACTGAAGTGGGTTCTGGTCACCTTCATAGCTGAAGGATCTACTAGTGAATGGAGCCGGTGGAGATTGAAGCAACCTATTAAGCAACGCAGACCACCGGGGCTTCGGTCCAAGCCTCGCAGGAAATAGGATCCGATCAACCAATCCAAATCATGGAGGCTAATTCTTGACAACTGCGAGCGCGACAAATATGACGCAAGGGCGGATGGGACCACCCGTCGTCAGTCTCGCTCTGTGAGAGGTGGCGCATCGAGATCACGTTTGTGGAGGTCTTCTACCGGCCGGAAGCAATACCCCGAGGTAGGTCCGTGGTGGCGACTTCTGGTTTCAATGCGCCCGAAGCCCACCGGAGCCTCAAAGATGCGCGCTCAGGGTTGCAGCGGTCGCTGGCGACAGTCGTCATCGGCCGGAGCCTGTCCCCCGCCTACCAACCTTGCTGGCAAGGCCGGTGTTTTTTGATTGCAAGATTCAGACCTATCCCGCCTGACAATCACATTCCCTGGAGTCACCGCCAACATGAATGAAGCCGAGCTGGAACAAGTGCGTACGGCGATGTTTACCGACCCCGGCGTGAAAGCGGTGGATGACCTGCGCCTAGTCCCCGCCAAAGAGCGCGGTCGTGCGATCGCGGCCACCATCACCGTCGCTGCGCCCTCGGTCGACCTGGACCTGGTGCATGCGGTGATCGCCCGCGTGCTGGCCGATCAATTTGACATCGATCAGGTCATGCTGTGCTTCAACGACCCGGGTCCGGTGCCACCACAGCCCACCGCGGCGCCCTTGAAGAAAATGTGATCGCCCGTGGCTCTATGCGTCTGCGTTGGCGGGCGCATAGAGCTGATAACCCGGCAACGCGCACGCGCCGGCATACACAAAGGCCACGCTTTGCCGCGCCCGGGTGAAGGCCACGTAGTACTTTGGTGGGGCGGTGATACGCGCTGCATCTGCCGTGCGCAGGTACTGTGTCAGCGGGCCGTTCGGAAAGATGAGGACCCGGCTGTAGGTGCGGCCCTTGCACTGCCCAAAGTTCACGGCCGGTAGTCCGTCGCACGCTTGCCGCCGGTCATGCCGGAGCACGGTGGGCGCAAACTCCTGCATGTACGCTTCAACATCCGCTGGAGCGACGAGGTAGATGCCATCGTGCCCGGTGACCTCGCCATTGCCTGATTGGGTTCGCGGCATCTGCGGATAGAGCGTGTCCGCCATATCGCACAGGGCCTGGACGCAGCGAAGGCTGATGAGGCGGTGATCCAGCTGGCATAAGCCGTCCGCCTCCCAAATCTGAAACAGCGCTGCCAGATTGGGTCCACGATACTGGCTGTGCCTTTGAGCATAGTTGGTGGCATACGTCGCCTGCCGCGTATCACCCACCAACGTGATGGCAATGCCGCTCTTCAACAGCCGCTCGACCAGATCCAGATCAAAGCCGGCGAGGTCCTGAACTTCGTCGATGTAGAGCTCGTCGTACATGGCCGCCAGGCGTGCCATGACCTGACCTTGGGTGAGCTCATCGCAGCGCACAGCGAAATCGGCCGCCCGGTCCGAATACATCCGGTTGCCTGCCAAGTAGTGGCGCGCCACCTGGGTGCGTGGGGCCCTGTTATTGGTGACACCTTCTACGAACAGGATGGTTTCGATGCGAGGCTCAGGGCAAAGCGCTGCCTGGTACGGGCGGATGCACTGGCACAGCAGGAAGCCATACCAGCTGTGCAAAGTGACATGCACGGGGACCGCACCGGCGTGGACCTCAAACGAGCGCCGGATCTCTTCTAGATTCTCCAGCGTGTAGGTGACAATCGCGATGCGACGCCCAGGCCGCTCCAGGGCCTGCCGGACCAGCAAGGTGGTCTTGCCCGAGCCGGCCGCCGAAAGCAGGACCCGGTTAGGTGATGGCGCGCTGGACATAGTCCGGGAACCTGATCGAGTGCGGGCTGTTGAAGATCGCCAGGGCCGTATCGGTCTTATGGCCCTTCATGTACTTGAGCAGCGCCACCTCATCGGCAAACGTCTTGCCCAGCACGGTGTTGAGCTCAGCCAGCGAGTTGGCTTTGATCAGCTGCTCTTCCAGCGATGGGGCACTTTCGTCGGAATCGTAGTAGATCGCGGTAAGGTGCTCGGCGTAGCGAGCCTGCACAACGGCGATGTCGCCATCGTTGTCGGTGATCACCTTGGCCTGAATTTTCAGCCGATCTGCAATCTGCAAGAAGCGTTTGAATGCCAGCGATTTGACCGAGATGATGTCCACGCCATGGGCCATCGGCGCCACGCCGTGGTGGTCGCTGTAAGCACGCTGCACGATCAGCTCATCGGACGGCCCTTCCACCAGGATCGCCTGTTTGGCCAGGATCAGCCGCAGCGTGTCGTGGCCAGGCAGCTTCATGAAATAGTCGTGCGTATCGGATGGCAGCTGGTCCAGCTTCATCTGGCCCTGCGCACTGAACAGGATCACGTTGTCCACGCCCAGCTTGTTCAACACGAAGCTGCTATGGGTGGCGATGATTACCTGCTGGGCGGTTGAGAGGGCCGCAATCCTGTCGATCAGCTGGGTCATGCTGGAGAAGGACAGATGGTTCTCTGGCTCCTCAATCAGCAGCACGTGGGCGGCCCCGGCCGCGTGCATGGCCAGCTTCATCTTCACCGCGCTCTGTTCACCTTTGCCGGCCTGGGTGAAGGGGAGCTCATCCAGGTACGGTGACAAGCTGGTTTCCCACGTTGAGCGCGGCGATGTGTCCACCCCCACCGTGAGCGCCCGGTGGCTGATGTCCCCGGTATGCTCGGTGAGATAGGCATTGATGGCCGCCACATCGGCTTCTTCGGAAAAACTCTGCCGCATGCGGCGGAAGCTCAGCGACAGCGAGACGCGTTGCGCAGGCGTCAGTGCCTGCTCGATGATGCCGGCGATATAGCGATCGGCACCGGACAAGGTCTTGATGCCGTGCGTGTCGATGATGGTCGAGTCGAACGGAATACTGCGGGCGGTAACGCCATTGTTGGCAAAGGAGTACCAGCGCACCGTGTAGTACTCCACCGGCAGGCTGACCGCGCCCTGGTGCTGCTGCAGGTAGGCGTTGAACTCCTCGCGGTAGTCGTCGTTGAGCTCGACCAGCAGCCGGATGCCGGCGGTATCCAGACGCAGGGAGTTGTTGGTGCCGCGTAACGACGCCAGCGCGGCGTCGGCGCCCAGATAGGCTTCGATGGAGATCCGTGGCGGCGAGGCCGGCGTGCCCGTGGCAAGCGCTCCCAAGTACTCCTGCACCGTGGGCTGGTGGAACAGGTAGGGCGTGAGCTCGTAGGCAAGATTGCGCCCATGCAGCTGGCCGGTGACCACCGCGTGGATGGCCTCCAGCAGGGTGGATTTACCGACCTCGTTGTCGCCCACGACCAGGTTCATGTGGGCATTGAGGGGCAGGTCCAGATGGCGAAACGACTTGAAGTTGTCGATGACGATACGTTCGATCGGCATGCACAGTCCTTTGATGGCCAACGGGCTCGGTGGCGGAGCCTGCCTGCACCCTGGCTGGCCTCCTTTCCGCTCTGGGCCATACTACCCAGCGATCGCCGGCCCTGGGCGGTTTCGTACTGCTTGGGACGCCGGGAAGGGTCAGAATCCGCCTTACGCGGGATAATTCCACATTATCCCGCCTTTAAATACGACCCGTACTCGGCGAGTAGTGTAACTTGATTGGTATGTAATTACGTGGTATGTAATACATTACGAAATAGTCGGAGAGTGCGATGGCACGCGGCGGCTTGTACAAGAGCGACATCCAGAAGGCCCGCGATGCGCTGCGGGCACAGGGCAAACACCCGTCGGTGGACGCGGTGCGGGTGGCGCTGGGCAACACCGGCTCCAAGACAACCATTCACCGCTACCTGAAGGAGCTGGAAGAAGATGAAGGGCAAGGCCTTGGCGCCAAGGTCGCGGTCAGCGACGCGCTACAGGACCTGGTCGGTCGGCTTGCCGGTCGCCTACACGAGGAGGCCGAGGCTGTAATCGCCGAGGCCCGGCAGCGCTTCGAAGCGCACTTGCAGGAGCGTAGCGAGGCGCTGGAACGCACCCAGCAGGAGGCGTCCACGCTGAGCGCGCAGCTTCAGCGCATTGAAACTGCCTTACGCGAAGAAAAGACGACCCACGCCGCAGCCCAGCAGGCCTTGGCCGAACGGGTCACCGAGGTCGCGCAGCTCGGCGAACGGATCGCGGGACTGACCGCGCGGCTGGCGGAGCACGAGGCGCATGCCCAGTCGCTGGAGCAGAAGCACCAGCATGCTCGCGAGGCGTTGGAGCACTACCGCACCTCGGTCAAGGACCAACGCGAACAGGAACAGCGCCGCCACGAGCACCAGGTGCAGGAACTGCAGGTCGCGCTGCGCCAGGCCAACGAGGCGCTGACCGCCAAGAACCACGAACTGGTTCAGCTCAACCGCGACAACGGGCAGTGGCTGGAACGCCACAGCCGCCTAGAGAGGGAACTGGCGCAGGTGCGGCAAGCTGCGGACGACCAGCGGAAGGAGCTGGACGCGCTGCGGCTTACGGCTGCGGAGTACCAGGCCTTGCTGGCACGCTGGACCCAGGACGCCCAAGCGTTGGAGAGCGCACGGGTCAAGCTGGCCAATGCTCACGCCGACTTGGCCAAGGAGCGAGAACGGCGTGAACAAGCCGAGGCCGAAGCGTTGCGTGCCGGTGTGCGCCAGGACACCTTGGAGCAGTTGCTGGCGCAGTTGCGGCCCGATCGCGCCGACAGTTCAGGTACCAACAAAAATCCGGCAACCAAATGATTTCACGGAAGAAATCAAATTCTGGGGGGCATTTTTGCACGTATCTCGGCTTAACCCCACATCCGCCATCCTTATGGGGTTTCCATGGGGGGGGGGGCGCGTGACTTTGTCCGTCGACTCAACACCGACCTTCGCTCGACGCCTCCAACAAGCCCGCCTGCACACGGGTTTGTCGCAGAAGGAGTTGGGCATCCGGGCCGGTCTGGATCCTTACGTGGCCAGCCCCCGAGTCAACCAGTACGAACGTGGCAAGCACGAGCCCAAGCTGGAGACTGCTGAGCGGTTGGCCCAAGCGTTGGGGATCCCCGCCGCCTTCCTTTACACCGACGATGATCTGCTGGCCAAGTTGCTCCTGCGCTGGGGCTCGCTAAGCAAGCAGCAGAAGCGGGAGTTGGTGAAGCTGATCGAGGCCACACCCGAGAAGTAAACCGAACAAGCGCTAGCCCTATGGGCAACCCTTCGCCTCAACCCGCCCATTGGGCGCTCCTGGAGGGAGCTGCAGTGGCCGTGACTAGTGCGACTGACAAGTGGCGGCATCTCAGGCCTACTTGAGATTTTGTTCACGACCGATACACACGCGCCTTGTCTAAAGTGATTTACAATGTCGCCCGTGTCAGCCTCCTCACTTCTACTGCGACTGCTCCTGATCGTCATGCTCGTGCTTAACGGCGCGTGGTCGGCATTTGCGTCGATCAGTATGAACCCGGCCATGGAAGCGCAGGCCAGCGAAGTGGCTGCCGCGGTGCAAGGCGAAGAAGACTGCGTCGCCCATCACAGTGCTGAGAATCATCCCGATGCCACCTCGATTGAAAGGGCTGGCACTGGGCATGGCGACCATGCCGGTCCCGACTGTTGCAAGTCTTCTGCGTGCCGGTGCGCCTGCGTACACGCGTGCGCGAGCGCACTTCCGGCGCGCCTGCATGTTTCGGTGCAACTGGCCTTGGGCCTGGATGTCATGCCGCTGCCCCTAGGGCATGCGGCACCTGCCTTGCCTCATCTGATCCGACCACCGATCGGCTAAGCGTCCCTAAGCGCCGCAATGGCGCCGTTGGTGTGGCTTGCATGCCTATTTATAGGCCAGCCGCCCGCTCTGTACCACCGCCCGCCGGTGGCAACACGACGCTTGGAGCATTTTCATGTCGCATGATGATTTTCGTGGTCCACACGGTGGACCGCCGCTGCTACCTTCGCGGCGGCGATTTGTCCAGGGCTTGGCCTTGGGAGGCGCAGTCGCAGGATTAGGTTTCTGGCCCAAAGCCAGTTGGGCGCTCAAGGGCCCGGGACAACCCAACGTACTATCGGGCACCGAGTTTGACCTAACCATCGGCGAGACGCCGATGAACTTCACCGGCAAGACCCGCACCGCGATCACCGTCAATGGGTCCGTTCCGGCGCCGTTGCTGCGTTGGCGGGAAGGCACCACGGTCAACCTGCGTGTCTCCAATGCATTGCCCGCTAACTCCCTCCATGGCGCGGACACCTCCATCCATTGGCACGGCATCATTTTGCCGGCCAACATGGACGGCGTGCCGGGCCTGAGCTTTGACGGTATCGGACGTGGTGAGACCTACCACTACCGGTTCACCCTGCATCAGGGCGGCACCTACTGGTACCACAGCCACTCGGGGTTCCAGGAACAAGCCGGGCTCTATGGCCCGATCATCATCGACCCATTGGAGCCGGAGCCCTTCAGCTTCGATCGCGACTACGTCGTGATGCTGAGCGATTGGACAGACCTGGACCCGACGGCCCTGTTCGATCGTTTGAAGAAGATGCCGGGCCATGACAA